>JALOSO010000166.1 GCA_025458385.1 Paracoccaceae bacterium
AAGATGAAGACGCGCTTGCCCGTCAGGTAGGTGGAATCCACGGATGCCGCCCACCATGGCTGGCGCAGGCGGGTTTCATCCACTTTGGCAGGAACGCCCGTCAAGCTGCTGACTTCAGACAGAAAATCGCGCGTGGCGCCCACGCCGATGGGGACGATCTTTGTATAGGGCTGGCCAAGCGCTTTTTCACAGTGGCGCGCGGCGGCCTCACCGGTTTCGGGGTAAAGCAGCACGTTGAAATGTGCGGCCCCCATGCGGGCGATATCGGCGGGGGAAGACCCCATGGGCGCGCAGCATCATCGCGGTGGCGGAAGCCAAGGCCGGTGGCACCAAGCAGGTTGCAGGTGATGCCTTCGGTGCGGGGCATGGGGTGGGCGAGCGCCTTGACGATCTGATAGAAGGTCTCATCCGCGCCAAAGTTTTCCTTGCGCTGATAGCTGGGCAGATCGAGGGCAATGACAGGGATGGGCAATTCCAGCGCCTCGGCCAGCCCGCCGGGATCATCCTGGATCAGTTCGGCGGTGCAGGAGGCCCCCACGATCATCGCCTGCGGGGCGAAGCGGGCAAAGGCATCGCGGGCGGCGTCCTTGAACAGGTTGGCGGTATCGGCGCCAAGGTCACGCGCCTGAAAGCTGGTATAGGTGACGGGCGGGCGGTGGTTGCGCCGTTCGATCATGGTGAACAGAAGGTCGGCGTAAGTATCGCCCTGCGGGGCGTGCAGCACGTAATGCAGGCCGGTCATGCCGGTGGCGACACGCATGGCCCCCACATGGGGTGGGCCTTCATATGTCCAGACGCTGAGCTTCATGGCAATCGCCGGGGGTTTTGCACCCCCGGACCCCCGCAGGATATTTGTTGACCGAAAATGTTCATTCGGCGGCCTCCTTGCGCAGCAGGGCGCGGCGGCGGAGGGGGCGGGAGAAGAGGCCGGCAAGGTCACCTGCCTGTTCGTAGAAATGCACGGGCGTGAAGACGAGTTCGATCGCCCATTTCGTGGTCAGGCCTTCAGCCTCGAGCGGGTTGGCAAGGCCAAGGCCGCAGACGGTGAGGTCTGGCCGGGCGGCGCGGAGGCGGGTGAGCTGCAGGTCTACATCCTGGCCTTCGCTGATGACGGGGCCTTGGGCGAGCAGATCAAGATCAGGGCCGACAAGGCCTGTGTGCAGGTAGGGCGTGCCGACCTCGATGGCGGTCATGCCGCATTCGCGCGTGAGGAAGCGCGCGAGGGGGATTTCAAGCTGGCTGTCGGGGAAGAAGAACACGGACTTGCCGGCCAGCGTGGTGGCATGGGCGGCGATGGCCTTTTCGGCGCGGGCCTTGGGGGCGGCGATGACGGCATCGAAGGTGGCTTGCGGCACGCCGAATTCCTGCGCCACGGCGCGCAGCCATGCGGTGGTGCCATCGGCGCCAAAGGGGAAGGGGGCGGGGATGTGGCGCGCGCCGCGGCGTTCAAGGGCGGCATGCGTGTCGCCGAGGAAGGGCTGGACGAGGGCGAAGACGGTATTCGGCCCGACGGCGGGTAGGTCGGACGACCGCCGCGCTGGCAGGCAGCGCACGGGGGCAATGCCCATGGCCGCCAGCAGCGCCAGCGCCTGATCCTCGACCACATCCGGCAGCGCGCCCACCAGCAGGAGTTCGCGCGCGGTGGTTGCGGGCAGGCTGGGCACCATGGCGGCAAGGCAGGCATCCTCGCCTTGGGTAAAGGTCGTCTCGATGCCGGAACCTGAATAGTTGTAGACCCGCACATGCGGGGCGTGGATGGCCGACAGGCGTTCGGCTGCGCGGTGCAGGTCGAGCTTGATGACCTCGGACGGGCAGGAGCCCACAAGGAACAGCTGCTTGATGTCAGGCCGGCGTGACAGAAGGCGGGCAACTTCGCGGTCCAGCTCCAGATTCGCGTCGGCGAGACCGGCGAGGTCTTTCTCTTCGAGAATCGCGGTGCCAAAGCGCGGCTCGGCAAAGATCATCACGCCTGCGGCGGCCTGCAGCAGGTGCGCGCAGGTACGCGAGCCCACCACCAGGAAGAACGCGTCCTGCATCTTGCGGTGCAGCCAGATGATGCCGGTCAGGCCGCAGAACACCTCGCGCTGACCGCGTTCCTTCAGCACCGGTACATCGCGGCAGCCTGTTTGCGCGTTCATGGCCGCACCGCCATGTCCAGACGCGCGGCCCGCAGCTTCAGGATGAACTGGCCTGCGTTGACCACATAGGCAAGATAGGCCGCAAGCGCCGTCAGCATCAGCGCCAGCGGTGACATGCGGCCTGTCAGCAATCCCCAAAGATACAAGGAATGCAATGCGATAACGCCAAAACTTACCACGTCCTCCCAAAAGAACGCCGGTGCAAAAAGGTATTGGCCAAAGACTGCTTTTTCCCAGATTGCCCCGGTCACCATGATTGCGAACAGCAGTGCCGTCTTGATCAGGATCGAAAGGGTTGCCGCCTGATAGCCATCACCCGTGGCCAGATAGCGCAGCACCAGAACAAGGCTGACCGCGAAGGCCAGAAACTGCACGGGCGCCAGTATTCCCTGAACGATCGTCCAGCGCGTGGCATCGCGCCGGGCACGCTGTATGGGCGTGTAAAGCGGGGCGCGCTGACGGGCCGTATGGGGCAGTGCTGTCATCGTTGGCCGCTACTTTTCCGGGTTCCTGTAATGACAGGTTAGTGATCAAGGCCAGAGTGTCAACCTAAACTTACAGTGATCGCGGCGCCAAGGTTGACAATGCTTCGCCCGGCTTTCTCGGAAAAATCGAATTATTTCAATGAACTAAAGATTTCACACCTGAAACTGGCCATCTTGGGGGCGACATCTTGTCAGTTGTGCTGGACATTCTTTTGTCGGGCTGTCGTTTTGCCGTATCAAATGCTGCAGGATAGGCCTATACTGCCCCTCGCATGGCAATGGCTGCCATGGGGGCCGCATTATGCAGGACGGCTACACCAGGGCGGCGGGGCAGATGTTTCCGCAAGGGGCGGGGGGCGTAGCTTCTTTGGCCTCGGACGTGGTGGCGCGGCTGGTGTCGGGGCGTGCCCATGCCACGGTCCGTTTGCGCGAAGACCTGATTGACCGTTTTCTGACAGCGGTTGTGAGCGTTGACCTGACTGATTTCGAAACGCTGAAGCCCGATTTGCAGCGCGCACGGATCACGCCGATCCTGTTTGCCGACCGTTATGTGCCCGAGATTGCCCGGCGCCTGGGCAAGGCCTGGGAAGACGATACCATGTCCTTTGCCGAAGTGACGATGGGGGTGTCGCGCCTGCAGGCCATCTTGCGACAGATCGGGTCTGACTGGGTTGCCGACAGCTATCGCGGTAGCCAACGCAGGCTGGCGACAGTCTTGCTGATCGTGCCGGGCGGCGAGCAGCATACGCTTGGCGCCTTTGTCCTGATGGGGCAGTTGCGGCGCATGGGAATATCGGTGTGCCTGCGGATCAGTCCGACAGATGGCGATCTGCGCGCCCTTCTGGGTGACCGGCAGTTTGATGCTGCCATGATCTCGGTCGCGGCGGTTGAGAAATTTCCGGCCGCCATCACGGCACTGCGGCTGCTCAAGGCGCTGACGGCCGGGAAGCTGCGCGTCGCCCTTGGCGGTGCCGCCTTGCACAAGTTAGATGCGCCGCCTGAAGACGTGCGTTTTGATATCTTGACCAATGACTTGTCTCTTGCAATTGCACAGCTTGGACTGGTCACGCAATCGGCGCATTCCGATGCGTGACGGGATCAGATTGTGCAGGCATCTGGCTCCGTGCGGGCCCAACACAAAGACCGCGGGTTAGCAACGTGACCACAGACGGACGGCAACTGATCAATGCGGGGAAGGTTCCGCTGGTAGCACCCGAGGTGCTGAGCGAGATCATTGCCACGGCGTCAGACATCGCCTTGTTCATCGGCCCGGATATGCGCGTTGTCTCGGTTCTGGTGAACCCCGGTCATCGCAGCTATGGCCAGCTTTCTGGTTGGGAGGGAAAGCTGCTGACATCGCTTCTGACCACCGAAAGTGCGGAAAAGTTCGAACGCCGCTTTGCCGAGATGACGCAAAAGCGCCGGGCGCAGGTGCAGGTCGAACTGAACCATGTCGATCAGACCCGCTGGGAGTTTCCGGTGCGCTATGCCTTGCACCTGATGGAAACGGATGGCTCGATCCTGATGCTGGGCCGCGATCTGCGGCCGATTGCCGAAGTGCAGCAACAGCTTGTATCGGCCCAGCTGGCGCTGGAGCGTGATTATGAGGCGCAGCGCGAGGCTGATACGCGCTATCGTGTGATCATGGAGGTCACGCGCGACCCGATCATGCTGGTGTCGGCCGCAAGCGGGCGGATCGCCGATCTTTCGCCGGCGGCAGCGGCGCTGATGGGGGGCAGCCGGGCAGAACTGACGGGCGCGTCGATTGCGCAGGAATTTGACGGGCGCCGTCGCAGTGAATTGCTGGAGGCCCTGGGCGGGCTGGCGGCCCCGGGGACGACCGGCCCGATCGAGGTGCAGGCCCGCCGGTCGCAACTGCGGCTGAATGTGCATTCAACGGTCTTCCGCGCCGCTGGCGAACGGATCCTGTTGTGTCAGCTGGCGGTGATGGACGGCGCGCGCGGGACAAGCGATGAGTTGGCGGAAAACCTGTCGCGGCTGTTCCATGAAGGCGTCGATGGCGTGGTGTTCACGGATGCCGAAGGGGTGATCAAGGCGGCCAACGAGGCATTCCTGAACCTGACGGATGCCGCAAGCATGAGCATCGTACGCGGGCGTTCGCTGGCGGATTTTCTGGTCCGCGGTGCGGTCGACCTGCGCATGCTGATCGATAATGTCAAACGCACAGGCACGATGCGGGTCTATTCCACGCGGCTGACCACCGATTTTTCGGGGCAGGTGGATGTCGAGATTTCGGCAAGCTGGCTGAATGACCGGCCCAAACCGGTGCTTGGGCTGATCATCCGTGATGCCAGGCGGGCCGATGCGCTGCGCCGTTCGGTTGCCGGGTCGCCGGACAGCAACGCGCGGGACATGGTGTCACTGGTGGGGTCATCAACGCTGCGGGATATCGTGGCGGAAACCACGGATGTGATCGAGAAGATGTGCATCGAGACGGCGCTTGAACTGACACGCAACAACCGTGTCGCGGCCGCCGAATTGCTGAGCCTGTCGCGCCAGTCGCTTTACGTGAAGCTGCGCAAGTTCGGGCTGATCAACAAGGACGAAGAATAGCCCCCGCTTGATTTGGGTCAAATCGGCATGTGCCGGGATGTGTCAACTTATACTGACACATCAGGGGGCAGCACATGCGCATTGTCTTTGTTCATCCGAACTATCATTCCGGCGGGGCAGAGATTGCGGGCAACTGGCCACCGGCATGGGTGGCCTATCTGGCTGGCAGCCTCAGGACCGCAGGCTTTGATGATATCCACTTCATCGATGCGATGACCAATCATATCGGTGCTGATGAGTTGCGCGCGCAGTTGATCGCGCTTGCGCCCGATGTGGTCGGCACCACCGCCATCACCCCGGCGATTTACGAGGCCGAGGCGGTGTTGCAGATTGCGGCCGAGGCGGTGCCGGGGGCGGTGCGGGTGCTGGGAGGCATCCATGGCACGTTCATGTTCCGGCAAGTTCTGTCCGAGGCGCCCTGGGTGGATGTGATCGTGCGGGGCGAAGGCGAAGAGATCATGGTGGCGCTGGCCGAGGCGATCCGCGATGGCCGCTGGCCGGCGGACCGGCGGCGGATCAAGGGGCTGGCGTTCAAGGAGGGTGACGAGATCGTTGCCACACAGGCGGCGTCGACGGTGAAGAATCTGGATGGGATCACGCCGGACTGGTCGGTGCTGGACTGGGGCAAGTATCTGTATACGCCTTTGGGTGTGCGGGTGGCGATTCCGAACATGGCGCGGGGTTGCCCGTTCACCTGCAGCTTTTGCAGCCAATGGAAATTCTGGCGCGATTACCGCGTGCGCGACCCGAAAAAGGTGGTGGACGAGATCGCGGATCTGGTCAGCAACCATGGGGTGGGGTTCTTCATCCTCGCGGATGAAGAGCCGACGATCAACAAGAAGAAATTCGTGGAATTCTGTCAGGAGTTGATCGACCGGGGCCTGCCGGACCGGGTGAAATGGGGCATCAATACGCGGGTGACGGACATTTACCGCGACCGGGATCTGCTGAAATTCTACCGCAAGGCGGGGCTGGTGCATGTGTCCTTGGGCACGGAAGCGGCAGCACAAATGAAGCTGGACCTGTTCAACAAGGAAACGACGGTGGCGCAGAACAAGGAGGCGATCCGCCTGCTGCGCGAGGCGGATATCTTTACCGAAGCGCAGTTCATCGTGGGACTGGACAACGAGACGGCAGAGACGCTGGAAGAGACGTTCCAGATGGCGTGGGACTGGCAGCCGGACCTTGCGAACTGGTCAATGTATACGCCATGGCCCTTTACGCCCTTGTTCCAAGAGATCAAGGATCAGGTCGAAGTCTTTGATTTTTCAAAATATAACTTCGTGACGCCCATCATGAAGCCAGCAGCGCTGACGCGGGGGGAACTGCTGGACGGGGTGATGAAGAATTACCGCCGTTTCTACATGCGCAAGGCGCTGTTTCACTATCCCTGGCGGGGGACGGGGTTCCGGCGGCGCTATCTGCTGGGGTGCCTGAAGGCGTTTCTGAAGGCGGGTTTTCAGCGCACGTTCTATGATCTGGGCAAGGCGGGCTACTGGGGGCCGCAGACGAAAAAGACGGTGGATTTCCATTTCGACGGCACGCGCGGTCTGGCCGAAGCGCAGGTGGCGGATTGGGAGGCGGCGGCGGAGCGCAGCCGCAAGCACAAGGAACGGCAAGAGGCGGTGCGGGCGCAGATGAAAGAGCGGGCAAAGGACCGGGCAGCTGTGCCGGACCTGACACCCATGGCCTGCGGCGGGGGCAGGGCGCAGATGCAGGAACCGGCGGAATAGGGCGATGCAGGCGCAAGGCGCGCTGATCGGGCCAAATGCGATTTTGCAGCTGATCCCGCTGCTGGACGCGCGCGAGGGGCGCGCGCTGCGCGACAGGGGATGCAGCGCGCGTACATCTGGCCTTGCGCGCGGCCTTGCCTGCGCGCGCGGATGCGTTGCTGGCGGCGGCGGGGTTGGCGGTGGGCGACTATATTCTGGCGCACCGCATTCCGCCCCTTGCGCAGCGGGTGCTGCGGCTGTTGCCTGCGGCGCTGTCGGCCCGGCTGCTGGCGCGCGCGATTGCCCGGCATGCCTGGACTTTTGCGGGGTCGCTGCTGCCCGGCGCCTGCGACCACCCCGCCTGCCACTGGCACGCCGCCGTCTTTGCGCGGCTGTATCAGCGGCTGGTCTGGCCGGATGCGGCGGTGACCGAAACGCATTGTGCGGCCAGGGGCGATGCGACCTGCCGTTTTGTCATTGTGCCGGGGCGGAAGGCGGCAATCCGCGACAACGCGCCTCTTGCCTGACTCAGAGTTGTCATGTTTAATTGACACATGACTGTCAGCATCTCCATACAGCCGCGTCGCCTGCCCGAACCCCGGGCCATGCTGACGTTGATCAAGCCCATCACATGGTTCCCACCGGTCTGGGCCTATCTGTGTGGCGTCGTGTCCACCGGGGTACCGCTGACCAACTGGCCGATGGTGCTGCTGGGCATGGTGCTGGCCGGGCCGATTGTCTGTGGCATGTCACAGGCCGCGAATGACTGGTGCGACCGGCATGTGGATGCGGTGAACGAACCGAACCGGCCGATCCCTTCGGGGCGGATTCCGGGGCGGTGGGGATTGTGGATTGCGCTGGCGATGTCGGTGCTGTCGCTGATCGTGGGCTGGCAACTGGGGCCTTGGGGGTTTTACGCCACCATCTTTGGCGTGCTGGCGGCATGGGCCTATTCGGCCGAACCGGTGCGGCTGAAGCGGTCGGGCTGGTGGGGGCCGGGGCTGGTGGGCCTGTGCTATGAGGGGCTGCCGTGGTTTACGGGGGCTGCCGTGATGCTGGCAGGCCCGCCGGGGTTTGAGATTGTGATGCTGGCAGGCCTTTATGCCTTTGGCGCGCATGGCATCATGACGCTGAATGATTTCAAGGCCTTGGAGGGGGATCGCCAGCATGGCGTGCGGTCCCTGCCGGTGGTGCTGGGGCCAGAGGTGGCGGCGCGCATTGCCTGCACGGTGATGGGCATGGCGCAGGCTTTGGTGATTGCCCTGCTGGTCATCTGGGGCAAGCCCCTGCATGCCGTGGCGATCTTGGCGCTGCTCTTGGCGCAGTTTGCGGCGATGCGCGTACTGTTCCGTGACCCAAAGGGCAAGGCGCCTTGGTATAACGGCACGGGCGTTCTGTTCTACGTCACCGGCATGATGATTGCGGCCTTTGCCGTGCGGGGGCTGTGATGCTGACCCCGCATCTGACATGGCCGGGCATCCTGCGGTTGGGTCTGGTGCAAATTGCGCTGGCGGCGATTGTTTCGCTGACCACATCCACCATGAACCGTGTGATGACGGTGGAGCTGGCCCTGCCGGCCATTCTGCCGGGGCTGCTGGTATCCCTTTACTATGGCACGCAATTCCTGCGCCCGCATTTCGGCCATAGCGCCGATCAGGGCGGGCGGCGCACACCATGGATCATTGGTGGCGTGGTGACACTGGCCGTGGGGGCCATTTGCGCGGCGCTGTCGGTGGGGCTGATGGGCCAGAGCCCGGCATGGGGCATTGCGGCGGCGGTGCCGTCCTTTGTGCTGATCGGTTTGGGCATCGGGGCAGGGGGCACGAACCTGCTGGCCCTGCTGGCCGCCCGTGTGAACCCGGCGCATGAGGGGGCGGCGGGCAGTGCGATCTGGATCATGATGATTTTTGGGCTTGTGGTCACGGCAATCACCGCTGGTGCGCTGCTTGACCCCTATACCCCCACCCGCCTTGTGATGGTGACGGCGGGCGTATCCGCCGTGGCGATCCTTCTGGCGCTGATCGGTGTGGCGGGGCAGGAAAGGGGTGGCAAGGTCACGTCGCAAAGGGCCGCCCAACCCTTTCGTGCGGCGCTGCGCGAAATCTGGTCCGATCCGCGCGCGCGGGTGTTCACCTTGTTCGTGCTGGCCTCGATGACCGCCTACAACCTGCAGGACCTGATATTGGAGCCGTTCGCGGGCCATGTGTTCGGCATGACGGTAGGCGAAAGCACGGCGCTCAGCGGCCAGCATCACGCCGGTGCGCTGATCGGCATGCTTCTGGTGCTGGCCTCAGGCACGGTGCTGGCGCGCTATCTGCATGTGCCCCTGCGCGTCTGGATCGTAGGCGGGTGCCTTTTGTCAGGCGCATCCTTGGCCGCGCTGTCCTTTGGTGCACAGCATGCGCCGGACTGGCCGCTGGGCCTGAACATCTTTGCGCTGGGCCTTGCCAATGGTGCCTTTGCCGTGGCGGCCATCGGCGCGATGATGGGCCTTTCGCGCGAAGGATCAAGCGCCCGCGAAGGCGCGCGCATGGGCGTGTTTGGCGCGGCACAGGCCTTTGGCTTTGGCATCGGGTCTTTTGGCGGCACGGTGCTGGCCGATCTTGCGCGCCATCTGATGCAATCGGATGCCGCCGGTTATGCCGCCGTCTTTGCGCTTGAATCCGCCCTGTTCCTGATCGCGGCCGCCTTGGCGCTGCGTGTCACCGCTGCCACCCCGCAACCCATCCTGATGCCCGGAGAATGACCATGATCTATGACGTTGTTGTTGTGGGAGGCGGGCCAAGCGGGGCCACGGCGGCCGAGGATCTTGCGCGTGCAGGCCACAAGGTGGCGATGAT
>JALOSO010000167.1 GCA_025458385.1 Paracoccaceae bacterium
ACATCCGAACTTCTTGTGCAGGCCAAGCATCTGGTCGATGACGACACCATCTTCATTCGCGAAGGCGGCATGGTCGATTACTTCAGCCTGATCTTCGATGCCCACGAAATCATCTACGCCGAAGGGATTCCGGCCGAAAGCCTGATGGTAACCGAGGCAACCCTGCATCGTCTGCCGCCCGAGTTGAGCGCGCAGGTCAAGGCGCAGTTCCCCGGCCTGTCGCACAATCAGCACTTCGGCACCGAGGCCGGGCGCGAGGCGCTGACAGCGATCCGCGCCCAGCCCCTTTAGGCGTCAGACGCTGTAAAAGAATTCCTCCCGCACGATCTTGCCACCCTTGACATGATAAACCCCGACCTCTTGCCCCTGACGGCGTTCGCCGGTGGCCTTGTCGGTCGTATCCATGCCAAAGATCACGGCGAATCTGTCATCGCCATGGATGAACGGCCCCTCGACCGTCAGCCCATGCGTCGTGAAGGCGTTATCCCACCAATCATGCTTGCCATGGATGCCTGACAGCCCCACGGTCTCTGCCCCGCCGCCCATATCCATCGCCTCAACCGACACGGCGTCAGCGGCATACAGAACATCAAGATTCTCACGCGCGCGACCAATCTTGCAACCGTCGACAAGGGCCTTTGCGATCTCTGTCAATGTCATCACGTCCTCCTGCTTTGTTCATCTATTGTTCCAACCCTAAGGCGGTTTCGCGATGATTGCCAGCCTTTCCGCGCCACGCTATACGCGGCCCCATGACAAACCAGCCCACCCTTCCGCCCGAGGTTGCCCGCAGGCGTACCTTTGCCATCATCTCGCACCCCGATGCGGGCAAAACCACGCTGACCGAAAAGTTCCTGCTGTTCGGCGGCGCCATCCAGATGGCTGGCCAAGTGAGGGCAAAGGGCGAGGCGCGGCGCACCCGGTCCGACTTTATGAAGATCGAGGCTGATCGCGGGATTTCGGTTTCCGCCTCTGCCATGTCCTTCGATTTCGGCAGCTACCGCTTCAACCTTGTCGATACACCCGGCCACAGTGACTTTTCCGAAGACACCTACCGCACGCTGACCGCCGTGGATGCTGCTGTCATGGTGATCGATGGGGCCAAGGGGGTCGAAAGCCAGACGCGCAAACTGTTCGAGGTCTGCCGCCTGCGCGACCTGCCGATCCTGACCTTTTGCAACAAGATGGACAGGGAAAGCCGCGATACCTTTGATATCATTGACGAGATTCAGGAAAACCTCGCCATTGACGTCACCCCGGCAAGCTGGCCCATCGGTATGGGGCGCGAATTCATTGGCGCCTATGACCTGCTGCATGACCGGCTGGAAATCATGGACCGCGCGGACCGCAACAAGGTGGCCGAATCGATCAAGATCAACGGGTTGACCGATCCGAAACTGGCCGAACACGTGCCAGCAGACCTTCTGAAGAAACTGCTGGAAGAGCTTGAAATGGCGCGCGAATTGCTGCCCGCCTTTGATCGCGCGTCTGTCCTTAACGGCTCCATGACGCCCATCTGGTTCGGCTCGGCGATCAACTCTTTCGGCGTCAAGGACCTGATGGAGGGTATCGCCGCATACGGCCCCGAACCGCAGCCGCAAAAGGCCGCCGAACGCCAGATCAGCGCGCATGAGGGCACGGTGGCGGGCTTTGTGTTCAAGGTGCAGGCCAACATGGACGCCAAACACCGCGACCGCGTGGCCTTTGTGCGTCTCGCCTCCGGCCACTTTGAACGCGGCATGAAACTGCTGCATGTGCGGTCGAAAAAGCCCATGGCCATCGCCAACCCGGTGATGTTTCTGGCCGCCGACCGTGAACTGGCAGAAGAGGCCTGGGCCGGCGATATCATCGGCATCCCGAACCACGGCCAGTTGCGCATCGGCGATGCGCTGACCGAAGGCGAGGCGCTGCATTTCACCGGCATCCCGTCCTTTGCGCCGGAACTCTTGTCAGGCGTGCGCGCGCTGGACCCGATGAAGGCCAAGCACCTTGAAAAAGCCCTGATGCAATTCGCCGAGGAAGGTGCCGCCAAGGTGTTCAAACCGATGATCGGTTCGGGCTATATCGTTGGCGTTGTTGGACAATTGCAGTTTGAAGTGCTAGCCAGCCGGATCGAACAGGAATATTCCCTGCCCGTGCGGTTTGAGCCTTCCCAGTTCACCTCGGCCCGCTGGGTGGCGGGGCCAAAGCCGGAATTGGAGAAGTTCACATCCGTCAACAAGGGCCATATCGCCACGGATAACGACGGCGACCTTGTGTACCTTACGCGGTTGAAGTGGGATATCGACCGGATCGAACGGGATTATCCCGAACTTCGGCTGACGGCGACCAAGGAAATGATGGTCTGACGCCGGTCCGGGGGCCTGCCCCCCGGTTCAGTCCTCAAACAATTCCGACTGGCCGATCTGACCATCATCATCTTCCGCCTCTGATGGCCCATGGCCCAAGGGTGGGCGGTTTTCCAGCAGACCTGCGGCCCGCAACTCCTTGATCCCGGGCAGATCGCGGGCCGATTCCAACCCGAAATGGTCAAGAAAGGTCTCTGTCACCACAAAGGTCACGGGCCGCCCCGGCGTCATCCGCCGGCGGCCCAGCCTGATCCATTCCAGTTCCATCAGCTGGTCAACCGTGCCACGGGAAACGGCAACACCGCGAATTTCTTCAATCTCGGCGCGGGTCACGGGCTGGTGATAGGCCACGATCGCAAGTGTTTCGATGGCCGCGCGCGACAGTTTTCGCGTCTCGACCGTTTCCTTGCGCATCAGATGGCCCAGATCGGGCGCGGTGCGAAAGGCATAGGCATCGCCGATCCGCACCAGTGCCACGCCACGCCCTTCATAGCGTTTGCGCAAATGCACCAGCGCCTCGGCCGGGTCAGCGCCATGCGGCAGGCGCACCACCAGTTCCGCAACCGTCACCGGTTCGGCCGCCGCAAACAGGATCGCCTCAACCATGCGTTCCTGCTCTCCCATCGGGGGGGCATCAAACAACGATTTTTCAGGCCCTTGCAGCACTTCTTTTACATCTGACATCAACTGCCCCGTCGCCTGATCTGAATGGGCGCAAACACTTCACCTTGCCGGATTTCCACATGCCCGCCCTTGGCAAGTTCCAGCATCGCCGCGAAATGTGCGGCGGTCGATGACCGCCGGCGCATCGGATTGGTATCCCAGCCATCCGGCATGAAACTGGTCAGTTCCGCCCACTCACCTGCATAACCAATCAGCCCGCGCATCCGGTCAAGCGCCTGTTCCATCGTAAAGACATGCGCGCGGTCCATGACGAAAGGCCGGAATTCATCGCGCGTCCTGATCCGCGCATAGGCGCGCATCAGGTCAAGCAGCGTTGCGGCATAGGTTACCTTTCGGGCGCGCGTCACCTCTTCCGGCAGGCCGCGGGCAAAGAAATCACGTCCCAGCTGATCACGCGCCATCAGCCGGGCCGCTGCATCCCGCATGGCTGACAAGCGTTCCAGTTGAAACGCCAGATGCGCGGCAAGATCTTCGGCGCTTGGCCCGTCCGCCCCCGGTTCGGGCGGCAGCAGCAGCCGCGATTTGAGATAGGCCAGCCAGGCCGCCATGACGAGGTAATCTGCAGCAAGTTCGATCCGCATGGCGCGGGCCTGTTCGACGAAAAGCAGATATTGTTCAGCCAGTTGCAGCACAGAGATCCGCCGCAGATCAACCTTCTGGGTGCGCGACAGGGTCAGCAGCAGATCAAGCGGGCCTTCAAAGCCGTCGACGTCAACGATCAACGCTTCGGCAGCAACCCGATCAAGCGGGGCAAGCCGTTCCTGTTCGTCCCAATCATCCGGCATCGGTTCCCCTTGGGGCCGCCGTTACCGGCCCATCAGCGTTGCAAATTCGGCCTCGAGCGCCGGAATGTCAACGGAAACCGGGGGCAATCGGCGCGCAACTGCGGCGGCAGCGCGCTGTTGCGCCTGCGCGCCCATCTTGCCCACGGCTGCGGCTGTCGCTGCAAATTCCGCGACTGTGCCCTTGCAATGCAGGGCAATGTCGCAACCCGCCGCAATCGAAAGCGCCGCGCGTTCAGCCACCGTGCCCGACAGCGCTTCCATGTTCAGATCATCGGTCATCAGCAGGCCCTGAAAACCGATCTCGTCCCGGATCAGCCGGATCATCGCCGGTGACTGGGTGGCTGGCCGGGAATCATAAGCGGAAAAAACGATATGTGCCGTCATCGCAAGTGGCAGATGCGCCAAGGCGCGGAACGGCGCAAAATCATGCGCCAACAGGGCGGCTGGCGACACATCGACAGTGGGCAGACTGTGATGGGTATCCAGTGTGGCCCGCCCATGTCCGGGCAGATGTTTCATCACCGGCAGCACGCCACCGGCAAGCAGCCCATCGGCAACGGCAAGGGCAATCCGCGAAACGCCTTCAGGTTCAGTGCCATAGCAGCGATTCTTCAGAAACGGGTGCGTCGCACCCCCGGCAATATCCGCGCAGGGCGCGCAATTCGAATCAATGCCCAGGGCGCGCAGTTCATCGGCGATCAACCGCATCTGCAGCCACATGGCGCGCACCGGGTCTTTCGCCTGCTGCACCGTTTCAAGGGGCGGCTGCCATTCCCGCCAGACCGGACCGCGCAGGCGCTGGACCCGCCCGCCTTCCTGATCGATGGTGATCACCGCGTCGCGGCCCACGGATTCGCGCAGTTGGCCGGTCAGACGGCGCAATTGCGCAGGCGTATCGATGTTGCGCGCAAAGAGGATGAAGCCGAAAGGATCAGCCGCACGAAAGAAGGCCGCCTCATCAGCGGTCAGTTCCAGCCCTTCACAGCCAAAGATCGTGGCCCCGGTCATCGGTGGGCGGTCGGCACGCAGGCGGTATTCTCGCTGAGCAGGGCCGTGCAAAAGCGCCGGGCATCATCCTCGCTGGCAAAGCCTTGTGCGCGCAGCCGAATAAAGGTCGAACCGCCCGATTTGGCAGGCTGCAGGACCACGGCCTTGCCGCCCAAAAGGTCGGCAAAGCGGGCTTCGATGCGGGCCCATTCCTTGCGCGCGTCGTCTTCGGTGTTGAACGTGCCCAGTTGCACCAGCGGCGTGCCCACGGCAATTGTCGCCGGGTCTGCCAGCGGCGTCGCCATGGCGACCACATCCTGCACAGCGTCAAGCGCGGCAGGTGCCGGTGCAGCAGCCGACACTGCCCCGGGGCGGCGGCGCGGGAAAAGCGACCGCATCGGTGCGCCGGCATCAAGCAGGTCAGCGCTGGCCGCCGCCATCTGTTCTTCCGGGGTCAGTGCCTCGGCAAGCGCGGCCTCAACCGCCGTTGCGTCAACGGCCGGTGCCCCCAGCGTTGCCGGATCAGCCAGCCCGGCAGAGGCTGTCAGCAGTGTCGCCTGTTCAGGCTGGTCGAATACGCCCAGACCGGCCACGTCTTCATCCTGCAACTCGACAGGGCGCGGGGCCAGGGTCAGTTGATCGGGCAAGGGTGCGGCCGTGCCGATTTCGGCCACGGCATTGACGGCAAGGCCCTGGTGATCGGCGACAGACCCGCCCGGCACTTCGGGTGCCACGCGCATCGGCCCCTCCAGCGCCCGGACGATCGGAATGCCCTCAACGCTGCGCACCGCAAGCTTGTAGCCCCAGACAACCGCGCCAAGCACCAGCGCCACCGAAGTGATGCCCCCGGCAATATGCACAAGCCGCCCCATGCGCGGCGCGCCATAGGGCGCACCCCCGACATGATCGAAGTCGTCAATTCCCATCTTCGCCTCACTTGTCGTGGCGCCACGGGTTGTGTCCCGTATCCGCCTTAACCTGCTCTGTCTTTGCCGGGGTGCGCTAGCGCATCTCGTCCACCGGGGTGACGCCAAGGATACCCAATCCGGCCCCGATCACAACGCCTGTTGCACGGGCAAGGGCGATTTTGGCCGCAGTTGTGGCATGATCGCCCTCTTGCACGAAACGCAAGGAAAGATCGTCATTGCCCCGGTTCCACAGCCCATGCAGTTCTGACGCGAGTTCATAAAGGTAAAAGGCAATCCGATGGGGTTCGTTGTTGCGTGCGGCAATGTCGACAAGGCGGGGCCATTCGGCCAGTTGCCGCGCAAGGGCCAGTTCGGCCGGGTGTGAAAGCCGTGTCAGATCGGCCGCGGCAAGCGTGGCGTCATCAACAGCCAGCCCCATATCGCGCGCACGCCGCAAGACGGAATTGATCCGGGCGTTGGCGTATTGCACGTAAAAGACCGGGTTGTCCTTTGACTGTTCCAGCACCTTGTCAAAATCAAAGTCGAGGGCCGCATCATTCTTGCGGGTCAGCATGATGAAGCGGGTGACATCGGCACCCGCCATTTCCACGACATCACGCAGGGTCACAAAGGTGCCCGCGCGTTTGGACATCTTGAAAGGTTCGCCGTTCTTGAACAGCTTCACCAGTTGGATCAGCTTGATATCCAGGCTGGTCTTGTTGTCCGACAGGGCCGCGACCACAGCCTTCAGGCGCTTGACATAACCGCCGTGATCAGCGCCAAAGATGTTGATCAACGCCGTAAAGCCGCGCTGCACCTTGTCATAGTGATAGGCGATATCAGGGGCGAAATAGGTCCAGGACCCGTCAGATTTCATCACCGGGCGGTCCACGTCATCACCATGCGCGGTGGAACGGAACAGGGTTTGCAGGCGGGGTTCCCAATCTTCCGAAAGCTCACCCTTGGGGGGTTCCAGCGTGCCTTCATAGATCAGGTCCATGTCGCGCAAAGTGGCAATCGCGGCCTCGATCTTGCCGGTGCCATAAAGCGCTTTTTCGGAGGAATAGACATCCATTTCCACGCCAAGCAGCGCGAGATCCTCGCGGATCATGGCCATCATGCGCGCGGTCGCGAATTCGCGCACCTCGGCCAGCCAGTATTG
>JALOSO010000168.1 GCA_025458385.1 Paracoccaceae bacterium
ATTTGGCCCATGACGAGTGCGGGGGCGACCAGATTGCCGAAATCATCGACCACCGTGTAGCAGTCCATCGTCAGCGCGCCTGTGTCCGGGTCAATCTCCACCTCACAGATATGCACGCCATTAGGGTAGCTGCGCCCGGCGATTTCGGTGGTTTGCGCCACATCCAGAAGGTCCACCCGCCCCTTCGCGCGCGCCAAAGCCGCCGCTTCGAGCATGGTCAGGCGGTGGTTCGTGCCCGGCGCGCCAAAGGCGTGGTCGGCGAACGCCACATCCTGCACGCCCCATTCGGCATTCAGAAAATCCACCAGCCCATCAATCATCGCAATCGCCGTGGCGCGCGTGGCGGTGCTTTGCACGGTAACCGAGCGTGATCCGCCCGTGCCGCCCCCTTTGGCGATGCGGTCACTGTCGCCTTGCACCATGCGGATCTGATCCTCGGGGATGCCCGTCTGCGCGGCAAGCAGACGGGGAAAGACCGTTTCATGCCCCTGCCCGTTCGACTGCGTGCCCACGTACAGCGTCGCCCCGCCATCACTGTCCAGCGTGATGCGCGCTGTTTCATCAGGGTCGCCCAGGATCGCCTCGATATAGATGCCAAGGCCCTGCCCGCGCAGCAGGCCTTTGGCCGCACTCCGTGCTTTCCGCGCGGCAAAGCCTGCAACGTCCGCTTCGGCCCGTGCCCGCGCCAGCACGCGGTCAAAATCGCCCACATCGATCACTTCGTCCGTGGCGGTGGTATAGGGAAAGCTGCGGATGAAGTTCTGGCTGCGCAGAGTGAACGGATCGGCCCCCAGCACGCGCGCGGCATGGTCCATCATGCGTTCGATCGTGAGAATCGCCTCGGGCCGACCCGCGCCGCGATAGGCGTCGACCGGGCAGGTGTTGGTGTAAACACCCACCGCGCGCATCGCCGCGTTCGGAATATCGTAAACCCCTGTCAGCACCTTGGCGAAAAGCTCGGACTGGATGATCTGGCCTTCCTCGGAATTGTAGGCACCCAGATTTGACACAAGATCAACATGATAGGCGGTGATCTTCAGATTCTGGTCGAAGCCCATTTCGACCTGCGCCACAAGGTCACGCCCGGCATTATCAGTCATCATCCCCTCGCCACGTTCCGCCATCCAGGCCACCGGGCGGCCAAGCGCGCGGGCGCAGGCCGCCGTCACGATGTATTCCGGATAACCCATCGCCTTCATGCCAAAGCCGCCGCCGACATCGGGGTTCGTGACCCTTATCGCATCCGCCGCAAGGCCCAGTTGCCGCGCGAGGTCACGCCTGATCGCCCAGACGCCCTGCCCGTTCACGCAGAGATGCAGCCGGCCTTCTGCAAATTCCGCAAAGCAGCCGCGCGGCTCAATCGCATTGGCCATGACGCGGTTATGCACCACCTGCAGTGTCACGCGATGGACGGCGGCTTCCAACGCCGCCCCCACCCGGCCCGCATCGCCCATGCCCCAGTCATAGGCGCAGTTCGCCGGGGCCTCTGCATGGATCGGCTCACCACCAAGGCTGCGGTCCAGCCAGACCGGCAGATCGTCAATGTCCAGTTCCACCAGTTCCGCCGCATCGCGTGCAGCATCGAGGCTATCGGCCACGATCACGGCCACGCCCTCACCGGCAAAGCGCACGACATCGCGCGCGAGGATCGGGCGTTCGGGGGCAGCACCCTTGCTGCCATCGCGGTTGGTGACCTGATTGTGCCGCATGGCAAGGTCCACGCCCATGCCCGCCATATCAGCCGCCGCCAGCGCCAGATGCACCCCCGGCATGGCGCGTGCGGGCGCAAGGTCCAGCCGGGTGATCCGGCCATGGGCCACGGGGCTGCGCAGGAACAGAGCATGCAAGGCCCCCACCGGCACGATATCGGCCACATAGCGGCCCTGCCCTGTCAGGAAACGCGGGTCTTCGCGCCGCAAGAGGGGTTGGCTTGATCCGAATTTCGCCCGTTCCATGGTGCCCCCGGCATGCTGACACCAAATAACTACGCCCCCGGCCGGGATTGTCCAGCCGGGGGCGCAAGATTGGGACGCGGGGCTATACAGTTGCCAGTCCGGGCGGAAAAGGAAACGCGCTGCGTTTCCCCGCCCGCTGCGCGGACACTTCAACCGGGGCCGCTTGTGCCCATCGCGACAGAGGACAGCGCCCGTGCCGGCGGGCGAGAAGCGCCCGCCATGGGCGGGGCGGGCGCTGGCCGCGTGCTCTGGGCATGCGGCGTCTGCGGGGCCGCTGTCGCGCGTGGCCCCGGCAATGGCCGGGGCCATGAGGGGGTGGGTCGGAAGATTCCGTGCTTTGCGGCAGCCGAGGGCGTGCAGGCGAAACCTTTTCAGCGCCCGATTACAGTTTGGTCGACAGCACCGTCGCCAGTTGCAGATCGCCAAAGCCGTTGAAGCGGGTGTTCGTGGCCACCGAATAAGCACCGAAACCGTGGAAGATCAGATAGTCTTCCTCGGCGATGTCACCTGCCAGCATCACTTCGCCCGGCAGACGATCAACCGAATCGCAGGTGGGCCCGAAGATGATGCGCGGAACCGGTGCGCCGCCACGGATCTGGCCGTTCGGCGCCATCACCGTGGTGCGGTCGATCACGCCGATCAGCATCAGCTCATTCAGCGCGCCATAGGTGCCGTCGTTCAGGAAGACATGCGCGCCGTCGCGCACGGCTTTCACCCGGTCGGCCAGCACAAACGCATCGCCGCACAGGCCCCGGCCCGGCTCGCAGATCAGGGACGGGCGCGCATCGCCAAACGCCTCGCCCGTGACCCGGTCGATCAGCGCAAAGGTCGCGTCAAGTTGCGGCACAACACCGTTGAGGCGGTGCGACGGAAAGCCGCCGCCCACGTTCATGCGTTCGATCGTGGTGCCAGACGCCGCGACGATATCCGCGGCGGCGCGGATATAGGCCTCCCACGCGGCGGGATCGGTGCATTGCGTGCCGGGGTGGAAGCAAAGCGAGGGCTTGAAGCCCGCCTCTGCCACGCGGGCCAGCAGTTGCGCCGCCAGTTCCACCGTCGCGCCGAATTTCGCGCCAAAGTTATAGGCGGCACCCGAAACCGGCAGCTTGAAGCGCACCGAAATCTCACGCCCCGCAGGCACCATGGCGATCAGCTTTTCCAGTTCGGACGCGCTGTCCACCGAGTAGCTGTCAACATCATGCGCCACGGCAAAGGCGATCTCGTGCTTGGCGCGCACGGGGTTGTTATAGTGCAGGGCGGCATCGGGCACCAAACGGCGGATCAGCGCGATCTCAAAGGGCGAGGCCACGTCAAAGCCGCGCACACCGGCGGCGGCGAGGTTGGAGATGACTTCCTCACCAGGGTTCGACTTGACGGCATAGGTCACAAGGCCCGGAAAACCATCAATGAAACGCTTGGCCTGCGCCTGCAGCGCCTGGGGCGAAAAGAACAGCACGGGGTTTTCCGGCTGCATGGTGCGAAGGTATTCGGTCGGGTTGGTCCAGATCGTTTTCGACAGTCCCATCGGCGTTTCCTTTCGGCCAATAAGACGCGGGGGACGCCCCCGGGATCAGCCGGAAAAGCGCGCACCTGCGTGGTTTTTTCCAACCAGGCCAGGTGCGTATGAGCCGCCCTTTTCCTGCAAACTAGGAGTGCGCATATGGGGCACATTTTCACCGGACAAAAGTGCAGAATTGCTGTAATGGGTCGTTAAAATGTAGTGTGGGGCAATCAAAAGTGATGGATGAACTCGATCGCAACATCATCAGCCTGCTGGGGGCGGATGCGCGCATGTCCGTGGCCACGCTGGCCCGCCGCCTGAAGGTGGCGCGCAGCACGGTGCAGACGCGGCTGGAGCGGCTGGAGACGACCGGCATGATCGCGGGCTACACGCTGAAGCTGGGCGAAGCGGCGCGCGCAGGGCGGCTGCGGGCAAGCGTGCTGGTGAACATCGAACCCCGCGCGCAGGCGGGCATCCTGATCCGGCTGAAGAACATCCCCGAGGTGGAGCGGGTTTATACGACCTCGGGCCGGTTCGACCTGCTGATGCAGGTGGCAGCGCCCAACACCCGCGCGCTGGATGACGTGCTGGATCAGATCGGCGCGCTGACGGGGGTGAAATCATCGGAAAGCCTGATCCACCTTTCCACGCGGCTGGACCGGGCCGTCTGACCCCGACAAAGCGCCAGCCTTCATCCGAAAGAGCGCGCGATCATGGCTGCACTTTGGCGGCGGGTAATGCTACATGTAGGCAATCGACGCAGTCAAAGGACAACAGCTATGCGTATTCTTCTTCCGATCACATCAGTAACCTTGACCTTTGCATCGGTTGCCATGGCTCAGGCCGGTTCGATTGCGCCAATGCCTGCCGCAGGCGTCCTCGGGCCGGCGGTTCTGGTTGCAGCGGTCGGGGCGGTTGCGGGCCTGACCTATCTGCGCAAGCGCGGTGGCAAGTGATCTGACAGCGGGCCCCGGTCTGCCGGTAAGCCGACGCGGTGACAGCCGCCTGCCATTGCGGCAACTGGCGTTCTGGGCCACAGGCGGGCTGTTCCTGTGCTTTGTGCTGCGCGAACTGCGGGTCGGCGATGACACGTCACTTTTGCAGCGCGCTGCCCTGATCACGCTGTTTCCTTGGGGCGTGTTCGCTGTTGCGTTCTGGCGTCTGGCGCAAATGTCGCCGCTGCGCCGTGCGCGCCTTGCTGATCTCGGCCTTGTCCTGATCGCGGCACTGGCCTGCATTCCCCTGATGGCCGAGGTCAGTCTGGCCGGGCTTGGCCTTGTCATCGGTCTTGTCGGGACATGGGCCATCTGGCGCGGACGGGATGAGGCCGGGCTGCGCGCGGCTGGCATCTGCCTGCTGGCACTTTGCGCCAATTTCGCGGTCGCGCCGCTGCTGTTCCGGCTGGGCTATGCGCAGTTCATCGGCTTTGATCTGGCCTTGCTGCAGGCCGCCATCGACATTTCGGGGGCGCCTGTCACGGTCACGCCGGGCGGGTTGGTTGCGGCAGACGGGCTGCGGGTGACGCTGGTGGGGGCCTGCTCATCCTTTACCGGGGTCTCGGCGGCCGTGTTGGTGCATATGGGCTGGGCAATGTCGGCGCGCACCACGGTGACGGCACGCGATGCGCTGGCTGTGCTGGCCACGGTCTGCATTGCCACGCTGATCAATATCCTGCGGCTGACACTTGCGGCATCCGGCCATGAAAGCTTTGCCTTCTGGCACGGGGCCACGGGCGAGACACCGCCGGGCGGGCAAATCTTCTGGGTGCTGCATCATGCTGTGCTGCTGACGGGCGGCTATCTGTCGGCCAGCTGGGCCGGTGCGCGCCCGGGGCACCGCCGGGGGGCCGCGGCGTGATGGCGGTGCGTGCCGTGCTGGCGCTGGCCTTTGGGCTGGCCGCCTGGGTCACCCTGGCCACGAACCAGAGCGCGCGGTTCGCCCTGACCCCGGCCCTTACGGCCGAGCTGGCCTTTCTGTTGCAGGAACAGGGGCTGGCACCACAGCCCTTGGGCGATCCGCCGGGCGCGCTGATCGATGCCGCCCTGCGGTTCGATCTGCCGGATTGCCCGGTGGATGGTTTCCTGCTGCCCGTGCCGGACGTGACACTGATCCAGATGCAGGCAGTCCGTTTTTCGGAACTGACCGGCGCGCGCTATCGCAGCACCGCCCTGCACATGGGCGGCAGCCACGGCCCGTTCGTGACGCGCCTTGGCCGGTGGCTGGGCAATCTGCAGGCGATCTTCGGCCTGCCGGCCCCGCGGCATGGCCATACAGTCGTTGCGCTGTTTGTGCCTGAACACTGCCCGGCTGCCATGCCGGACCTGCGCGCCTTCTGGGCCCCGGCACCGCCACCCGGCCTGCCCGAAGCGGGGCCACCATGGATCTGATTCACCTGGCCATTCTGGCCACCGCGCTGGCCTTTGGGTTGATCCAGCATGTGATGGCCCGGGATGGCCGCAACCCTGCCCGCCGCTGGTGGACGAATGCCCTGCTTTACGCGACCGATATCGCGGTCATCACCCTGTTCGCAGCCAGCGTCGCATGGCTGACCCGGCCCGGGGCTGCGGCCCTGTTGCCTGCGGTCGCCATCACCGCCCTGCCTGTTCTGGCGCAGATGGCAATCCTGCTGATCCTGCATGGCGTGCTGCAATACGGCGTGCACAGGTGCAGCCACCAGATTCCGCGCCTGTGGTCATGGCACCGCGTTCATCACAGCGACCCGCAGCTTGATGCGACCACTGGCCTGCGCCACCATCCTTTCGAAAGCCTGCTTGATTACCTTGCCTTTCTGCTGCCTGTCGCGCTGATTGCCCCATCCGCCGCAGGCTGGCTGGGCTATTTCCTGCTGAACATCGCCTTTGCATTGCTGACGCACATGCCGCCAGACCTGTTGCCGCGCAAACTGGAACGGGTGTTGTCGCGCGTGGTGATGACACCGGGTTTGCACCATCTGCACCATTCCGACTGGCAGCCCGAGACCGATAGCAATTATGGCACGATCCTGGTGATCTGGGATCAGCTGTTTGGCACCTATCGCCCCCTGCCCGCCACCCCGCGCCCCGGCTTTGCCCTGGGTCTGGCCGAGGTTCCCGCCCCGCAGGCGCAAGACCCGTTCCTGATGCTGGCCGCGCCGTTTCTGCCGCAGGATCTGCGCCCGCGCAGCTAAGCCTTGGCGAAAGCCCCCGCCTGCTGACGGGCCCTGCTGGATTATTCCGCAGGCAAGACCCGCCCGATGATCTCGGCAAGCACGGCGTCGCGTGTTGCCTCTGGCAGGCTGGAAATGCTGTGCAACCGCCCGGCGGCCATCAGATCTGCCAGGCCATGGGCGATGGCCCAGGCCGCCCCGACATCGGCCGGGCTTGGGT
>JALOSO010000169.1 GCA_025458385.1 Paracoccaceae bacterium
TGATCTTCATCCTGTTCCCGACGGCCAGCCTGGCAGAAAGTCTGATCGCCCTGCGCACGATCCAGGCCAGGGATATCATTACGGCCGAGGATCTGAGCCCGGTTGATGCCGTGATTGACGGGGCGCTGACCGAGGCCAGCCATGCCGTCGGGCGCGAGGCCCGGGTGACCATTTATGCAGGCCGTCCGATCCGGGCGGCAGATATCGGGGCGCCTGCGTTGGTCGAACGCAACCAGATTGTGCCGCTGGTCTATGCGGCGGGCGGGTTGCAGATCACGGCCGAAGGCCGGGCACTTGACCGTGGTGGCGAAGGCGATGTGATCCGGGTGATGAACCTTTCGTCGCGGGTGCAGGTCACCGGGATCGTGGATGAAACCGGCGCGGTGCGTGTCGGAATGACGACGGAAGGAACGGAGGAATGATGCGGATTGCGATGGTCGGGCTTTTGGTGCCGCTGGGGGCCTGTGGGCGCTTGGACGAGGTCGGCCGCGCGCCGGATTTCAACCCGCTTGAAGGCAGTTATCAGCACGCTGCGATGTATTCCACGCCGCTGCCGGATGATCTGGCCCCGCGCACGCCTTCGGATGCCTCATCGCTCTGGGCGGCCGGGCAGGATGCGCTGTTCAGTGACCGCCGCGCCAGCCGGACCGGTGATATCCTGACGGTGGTCATCGAAATCGATGACAGTGCTGAATTCTCCAACAGTTCGGGCCGGTCGCGCACGGGCAGTGAAAGCGCGTCGATCACAGGCCTTTTGGGCATTCCGCAGCGGCTGGATGCCGTACTGCCCGAGGGGGCCTCGTCGGCGCAGGCTGTGGATACATCGGGGGCTTCCACCTTCAATGGCCAGGGGAATACGGCGCGCAATGAACAGCTGACGCTGCGGGTGGCGGCGACGGTTGTGGATGAACTGCCCAACGGCGTGCTGCGGATCGAAGGCATGCAAGAAGTGCGACTGAACTTTGAAATGCGGGAATTGCTGATTTCAGGCTATGTGCGCCCGATCGACATTTCGCGCCAGAACGAGATCACCTATGACAAGATTGCAGGCGCGCAGATTTCCTACGGCGGACGCGGGCAGATTACCGATGTGCAGCAGCCGCGCTATGGCCAGCAGATCATCGATGCGATCATTCCATTCTAGGCCGAGGTCATGATGCGCAAACTCTTGCCAATTCTGCTGGCGCTGCTGGGTCTGGGGGCAGGGATTGGTGCCGGGCTGTTCCTGCGCCCTGCGCCCGATGCTGCAGCCGAGGCGCATGCAGAGGCAGAACCGGAAGAACCCGAAGTGCCGCCTGAATATGTCAAGCTGACAAACCAGTTCGTGATCCCGGTGCTGCAGGATGGCCGGATCGACGCGATGGTGATCTTGTCGATCAATCTGGAAGTGACGGCCGGATCGACCGAGGCGGTCTTTGCGCAGGAACCGAAGCTGCGTGATGCATTTCTGCAGGTGCTGTTCGACCATGCCAATGCCGGGGGCTTTCGCGGCAGCTTTACCGACGGGGCGAACATGATCAACTTGCGCACCGCCCTGCATGAGGTCGCTTCCGAGGTTCTGGGCGACATGGTCAAGGATATCCTGATCGTCGACATCGGGCGGCAGGACAGCTGACCGGCGCGCGGGGACGGCCCGGGGGGCTAGCCATTGGTGATGTGATTGCATCGCTGCCGTCTTGTGACCAACGACAGATAAATTGACCCCCGCCACCGCTATCGTCGACCCCTGACCCTGACCTGATCACGGGCCGCTCACCGGTGGCGGCGCGCGGGGCTAGGGTCGTTTGCGCGATGACAAAGCCTGAATCGCCATGTCCTTGGCAAAGGCCTGGCGGGCTGTTGCCTCATGCTCCAGCTTGGTCACGGTCTGGCGGGCCAGGGTCTGGTTCAATTGGGCGCGGCGGCGATCGGCCCAAACGGCATACAGCATGTCGACCCGCTGTGCCGCCGCAAGCGACGTGGCATCACTGCTGGCCGGTGCGTCAAGGGCGGCTATCCGGGCGCGTGTCGTCTGGCGGTCAGCCTCGGCCCGCTGCAGGGCCAGCAGGCGTTCGTCACGGATCAGGCGGGCAATCTGCTGCAGGGCTTGCAGACGTTTCTGTTGGGTCATGTCACCACCCAGGACTTGCGTGCTTTGGCGCGCATCGCCTCGGCAAAGCGGATAGCCGCGGCAACGGCACGGAACTGCGCGGGCGGGATCGCCGCGCCGATCTCGACCGTTGCATGCAAGGCGCGCGCGGTGGGCGGGTCGCTGTGGATGGGCACCTGGGCTGCAATGGCCGCGTTGCGGATCTGGGCTGCGATTTCATCGACACCCTTGGCCACGCAAACCGGTGCGCTGCGCCCGCCGCGTTTCCACCGCAAGGCAACGGCGTAATGCGTCGGGTTCACGATGACAACATCGGCTGTTGCGACATCGGCCAGCATCTGGTTGCTGGCGATTTCGACAGCACGCTGGCGGCGCTGCCCCTTGATATGCGGGTCACCATCGGAATCCTTCATCTCGTCCAGCATTTCCTTGCGCGACATGCGGTTGCGGATGATGTGACGATGCACCTGCCAGCCATAGTCCAGCCCGCCGATCACCGCGGAGATGAGCAGGGCACACAGCAGGAATTCAACCAGCAGCCGCCCGAGCAGCACTGTTGCCGGGGCCGGGGCAAGGGCAAAGCTGCCCAGCACCGCCGGGGCGCGCAACGACAGCAGGTAGAAAAGCAGCACCGAAATGATGCACAGCTTCACGGTGCTTTTGCCAAACTCGAACAGCCCGTCCGGCCCGAACTTCTGCTTGGCCGTTGCGATAGGTGACAGGCGCGAAAGTTTCGGGGCCAGCTTTTCGCCGGTGAAAACCAGCCCGCGCGCGGCAAACAGAAAGGCGATCACGGCGCCCATCGGCAACAGGAACAAGGGGGCAAAGGGCGTGATCATCGCCTGCATCGCCTGGGCCAGCACGGGCCGGGCGCTATGGGTCATCAGGCCAGCCAGCCGGTCTGGCTGATCAAGCAGGGTTGTGGCACCTGCGCCCATGCGCATCATGGCCGTGGCGCCTGTCATCAGCACCGCAATCACAAAGCCCGCAAGGGCCACTGCAGAAACGAGGTCGGCCGACCGGGCGAATTCGCCGCGATTGCGGGCGTCATCAAGCCGCTTTTGTGAGGGGGCATGTTCCTTTTCGGTATCGTCATCCTCACCCCCGCCGCTCATGGCAGGACCGTCAGCGGGCTTGCGAGGTGGGTCTGCAGCAACGTCAGCCAAAAGCCGATCAGTGCGGGCGCCGTCAGTGCCAACAGGGCAAGGCTGCCCAGGGTCAGCGCAGGGGCCCCGACAAACGAGACCGCCAATTGCGGCATGGCGCGGTTGATGAAACCAAGGGCGACATTGTAAAGGACCGAGGCAATGACAAAGGGCATGGCCAATGAAAAGCCCAGCGAAAAGCAGCGGGCGATCTGGCCAAGGCCGAGGCGGGCCACATCGGAAACGGCCGGAAAGGCCCCCGCCGGCAGGGGCGTGTAGGACAGGATCAACAACTCGGCCACGCGGATATGCAGGCCGGCAGCCACAGCAACGGCCAGCCCCGCGATGATCAGCGCGTTGCCGATGATCGGCTGCGGTTCCGGCCCGATGCCACCGAACATCTGCGACAGTGTGGTGGCCTGTGCGGCGATCATCCCGGCAATCTGCAGCGCAAAGATGAACAGGCGGATCCCCAGGCCCAGCAACAGCCCGGCAACCACCTCGGTCGCGAAGAACCGGGTTGGAAAGGGGTCAAGCGGCGGCAAGGCGGGTGTCACAGCCGGCGCCACGACAAGCGTAAAGCACAGGGCCAGCGCCAGTTTGACGCGCAGGGGCACGACCTGTTCGCCAAAGGCGGGCAGCAACATCATCATCGCACCCACCCGCAGGAAAACGGCAAAGCCGGTCAGCAACATGCCGCGTGACAGTTCGGCAAGGGCCGTCAGCTCGCCGAACAGCGCGGTCATGCGGGGACCTGCCCGATGATCGCAGGGCGGTGGTCTGCGCCCAGCTCATCATAGGACAGCACCGGTGTGGTCAGTCCCTTGGCCGCCAGCACCGTGCGCAGGAAACGCCGCCGCATGGTCGAGGTGATGATGGCCGGAAAGGTTCCGGTTTCGGCGGCGCGGTTTATCCGCTCGGCCAGCCCATTGGCCAGGCGGCTGAACTGATCCGGTGGCAGTGCGACGTCACGCAGGCCGCGTTCGGTATCGATCTGATAGGTGGCAAAGGTCTTTTCCCATTCGGGCGCAAGCTGGATCAGCGGCAGGGTGCCGTCATGGCGCAAAAGGTCAACCGTGATCTGAAAGCTCAGCCTTTGGCGCACATGTTCGCAGATCACTTCGGGCGCGCCAAAACTGCGGGCTTCGGATACGGCTTCCAGGATCAGGGGCAGGTTGCGGATTGACACGCGTTCTTCCAAAAGCAGGCGCAATACCGAAAGCAGCAGTTCCATCGGCACCTTGTCGGGCACCAGATCCTCCAGCAAGCGGCGGTTGGCGGCGGCGCGCAGCGGATCGCTCAGGCTGACGAATTCATCCAGCAGGCGGCGCAGGCCGCGCAAGGACAGCAATCGCGACAGATTGCCCTTGATCACCTCAAGCAGATGGGTCGCCAGAACCTCTGCCGCCGAGACCACGGTCAGCCCGGCAAGGGCGGCGCGTTCCTGATCATCCGGCAGAATCCAGCGCGCGGGCGCCTTGTAGACGGGTTCCAGCACATCGAGGCCCTCGGGCGCAGAAACGCCTTCGGCCAGCAGCACCATCACACGGTCGGCAATCAGCCGGTCACGTACGCGTTCGACACCTTGAAGGCGGATGCGATAGGTGCCGGGGGGAAGGCCGGGATCATCGGTGATGCGGATTTCGGGCAAAATGACGCCGAAATTGGTTGCGGCAAAGGTGCGCATGTTACCGATCCGGGCATCGAGGCCAGTGGCCGGATCAAGCACCATCGTCACAAGGTCAGGCGAGAATTCGATATGAATGTCATCAAAATCAAGCACATCGCCCATGGGCCGCTGGGGGTTGGCCGCTTCGGGCAGGGGCGCGTCAGCCGTGGCTGTGGGGCGGTTCGCAGCCATATAGGCGGCAAAGCCAAGGGCGGATGCCCCCAGAATAAACGGCAGAAACGGCATTCCGGGCACAATGGCAAACAGCGCCATCAGCAGGGCCACGGTTGCCAGGGCGGCAGGATAGCGGCCCAGCTGGGCAAAGAATGAAACATCCGCCGCGCCCTTGGCCCCGCCGCGAGTCAGCAACAGGGCCGCAGCAACCGAGATGATGACAGCGGGGATCTGGCTGACCAGACCATCACCCACAGTCAGAATGGCATAGGTTTCAAACGCACGGGAAAACGGCATGGCATGCATCAGCGTGCCGACCAGCAGCCCCACCAGAATGTTCAGGACGGTGATCAGCAGACCGGCGATCGCATCGCCCTTGACGAATTTCGAGGCCCCGTCGAGCGAGCCGAAAAAATTGGTCTCGGCCAGTTCGCGTTCGCGGCGCTCTCGCGCTTCGGCATGGGTGATGGCGCCTGCGGCCATGTCGGCGTCAATCGCCAGCTGCTTGCCGGGCATGCCATCAAGGGCAAAGCGCGCGCTGACCTCAGCCATGCGGCCTGCGCCCTTGGTGATCACGATGAAGTTGACGATCAGAAGGACACAGAAAATCACGATGCCCAGGATGATGTTGCCGCCCATGATGAAATTCGCAAAGCCTTCAATCACATGGCCGGCGGCATCGGTGCCGGTATGCCCCTGCGAGATGATGAGTTTTGTCGATGACACGTTCAGCGACAGCCGCAGCATCAGCGAAGCCAGCAGGATGGTCGGAAAGGCGGAAAAATCCAGCGGCCGTTCGATGAACAGGGCCACGGTCAGCATCAGGATGGCCAGCGCAAAGGAAATCGCAAGGCCAAGGTCCAGCACAAAGGCCGGCACCGGCAGCACCATCATCACGATGACAGCCATCAGGGCGAGCGCCAACAGGATCGTCGGCTGAAAAATTGACCGGATCGACAGCTTCAATTGTCAGCCCCGATCAGACGAACGCCGCGCCCGGCAGCAACCGGCACCAGTGATCCGCCTTGCCCGCTGGCCCCGGCGACCAGAAAGGGGAAGGTGTTGGCCCGTGCCGCGACACTTGCCGGGGCTTCGGAACCTGGGGCCGTGGTTGCCGTTTCTGGCAGGTCGGATTGCGCGGACAGGCCGGCAAAGATCGTGCGAAAACGGTCAAGATAGGTGGCGGCGTGGGTGGGGTTGGACGAGTGATAGGCCGCAACTGCAGCCCCCCAGGCCCTGCTGACGGCATATTTCGATACAAGGTAGCGTGCCGCATATTCAGCATTGCCCTGCGGCGCGATCATCGCCTCAAGCGATCCGAAATTCTGGGCATGCCAGCGATAATTCAGCTGAAAGCAGCCAAGGTCAAAATTCGTCGCCCCTGCGGCAATCAAACCCTCGGCATGCGCCAGCATCGCGGTCCGGGTTTCAAACCAGTGCCCTTGCCCGGCATGGTTGATCGCCCAGGGCCAGGGGCGCAGCCTGCCCCCAAGGTTGCGGCCCGTTTCCGTCAGTGTCAGGCCCAGCAGAATATCAGGCGGG
>JALOSO010000170.1 GCA_025458385.1 Paracoccaceae bacterium
GTTCATCTTCACGTCGAAACCGTCTGATGGGCGATGCAGTGCATCGACCATCGGTTTCATTGGTCACATCGGCAACGATGTGGCCAAGGGGCGTGGGGCAATCCTGTCGCTTGTAATCTGGCTGTGCCTGCCCCGGCGGGTGCGCTTGTCGCACCTGCCCTTGGGGGGGCAGGTGCGGGCAGATTTGTCACGGGCCAAATCTGCCAAGGTCAACCGTTGGTGTTTTTGTCTGACGGGGGTTTCGCCTACCGCCGCTTCGGCACGCGGTTTTCATACCAGCGGAACAAAAGCACGATCACGCCCGTGATGCACAGATAGACCAAGGCCAGCGCCAGAAGCGGCTCATACACGATCAGCGTTTCCGCCCGCACGCGGCTGGACACCGCGTAGATATCGGTCACCGTGATCATCGCGACCAGCGGTGTGGCCTTCAGTTGCAGCACCGTCTCACCCCCCAGCGTCGGCAGCACGCGCTGAATGGCTTGCGGCAACCAGATACGCCGGAACATGGTAAAGCGTGGCATGCCCATCGCTGTCGATGCCTCCAGCTGGCCCCGTGGCACGCCTTTGAACGCGCCGCGCATCACCTCGCCTTCATATCCCGCCACAGACAGGGACAGGCCAAGCACCGCATAGTACCAGGCGTCGCGCAGGATGGGCCAGAAGATGCTTTCGCGTATCCCCTCAATCGACGGGAACAGCGACCCCAGGCCGTAATACAGCAGGAACAGCTGCAACAGCAGCGGCGTGCCCCGGATCAGCCCGCAAAAGGCCTGCGCCGGGCGCGCCAGCCACCACGGCCCCACGGCCTGCGCAAGACCCAAGGGAATGGCCAGCAGCATGCCGATTGCCATCGTCAGGATCAGCAGGGTCAGCGTGTTCCAGATGCCCGTCAGCGCCAGCTTTTGATATTTCTCGACCAACAGCCATTCCCAGCGGCCATAGATGGCGCACAGCACCAACAGGCCAACCGCAATGGCCATCATCACAATCCGCCGTGGAATGAGCAGTTCCCGCAGCATACTCAATCCCCCGTCCGCCGCTGGCCGCGCCGCGCCCATTTTTCAATGCGGCTGAACATCAGGGTCGAGATGATGGAGACCATCAGATACAACAGCCCCGCCGCTGCATAGAAGGTAAAGAAGGCCTTGGTGGTGGATGCCGCCTGCCGCGTGGCCTGCGTCAGTTCGGCAAAGCCCACGACTGCCAGCAGGGCCGTATCCTTGGTCACGATCAGCCACAGGTTCGACATGCCCGGTATCGCAAAGGCCAGCATCAGCGGCAGCACGATGCGCTTGGCAATCTGCATGCCCGGCATGCCCATGGCACGCGCGGCCTCGACCTGCCCGTTCGGCACGGCCTGAATGGCACCGCGCAGCACTTCGGTTGCATAGGCCCCTTGCACCACGCCCAGCACGGCAATTCCGGCGGCCACACCCGAAATCTCAAACCCCGCGCCACCCAGTGCAATCACCAGTTTGTTCAGCGCATCTGTCACGGCGAAATACAGAATCAGGATCAGCACCAGTTCCGGCACTGCCCGCACGACCGTTGTATAGATCGCCAGCAAATCCTTGGTCAGCGGGCTGCCATACAGTTTGCCATAGGCCCCCGCGATGCCGATCGTCAGGCCCAACGCATAGGCGCCCAGCGCGATCAGCAACGAATTCCACAACCCCGCAAGAAGTGTCGCCCCCCAACCGGGGGGCGCATAGGCCAGAAGATCCAGCGTAGAGGTGCTCAGCACCCCGGCAAGCATGCCTTAGCCGCCGTAGATCGACGATGCGAAGTACTTCGCGGTGATCGCATCATAGGTGCCGTCCGCAATGATCTTGGCGATGCCAGCGTTGATGGCGGCCTTCAACTCGGTGTCTTCCTTGCGCAGACCCGCACCCACACCCAGACCAAGGATCGCTGGGTCATCTGCCACTGCCCCAGCAGATTCGCAGCAGGCCATACCTGCTTCGGATGCAAGGAAGGCGTCCAGCGTCACACTATCGGCCTGAATGGCATCCAGACGGCCTGCGGCCAGATCCTGGTTCGCTTCGTCCTGGGTCTGGTACACCTTCACTTCGGCAGCGGTTGCTGCGAAATACTGGTTCACATAGGCTTCGTGGATCGTGGCGGTTTGCACGCCGATGATCTTGCCTGCCAGCCCTTCAGCCGTTGGCGTGATGCCTGACCCCTTGGCCGCAACCACAACCGTTGGCGTGTTGTAGTATTTGTCCGAGAAATCAATCGTCTGCATCCGCTCTTCCGTGATCGACATCGACGACATGATCACATCGATCTGCCCCGAGGTCAGCGACGGGATGATCCCGTCCCATGCCACTGGCGTCAGCACGCATTCCAGTTCGGCGGCCGCACAGACGGCCTCCATGAACTCAATCTCCCAGCCAACCCAGTTGCCGGCTGCGTCAGGGCTGCTGAACGGCGGATAGGGTTCGGCTGCAACGCCAACCTTCACGGGTTCGGCAAAGGCCACGCTGGCCAGCGTTGCAAAGACAGTTGCAAGAGCAAGTTTTTTCATTGGTTCCCCTCAGGAATTTGGACAGTTAACTTACAGTCTTCAGGAACTGCTTCAGCCGTTCCGATCTTGGGTTACCGAACAACTGGTCCGGCGGGCCCTCTTCCTCGATCACCCCATTGACCAGGTAGATCACATGGCTTGCCACCTCGCGGGCAAACTTCATCTCATGGGTGACCAGCACCATGGTCCGGCCTTCATCGGCCAGCCCGCGGATCACCTGCAGCACCTCGCCCACCAATTCAGGGTCCAGGGCACTTGTCGGTTCATCAAACAGCATGGCGCGGGGTTCCATGCACAGCGCGCGCGCGATGGCGGCGCGCTGCTGTTGGCCACCTGACATGAATTCCGGGAACGCGCCTTCCTTTTCAGCCAGCCCCACCCGCGCCAGCAGTTTGCGGGCCCGCGCCTCGGCCTCGGGCTTTGGGCATTTCATCACCTGCACCGGCACTTCGATCAGGTTTTCGATGATGTTCTTGTGCGTCCAGAGGTTGAAGCTTTGGAACACCATGCCCAGCGATTGGCGCAACCGTTCGATCTGACGGCGGTCTGCGGGGCTGCCGTCGGGCTTCATCCTGACGGCTTCGCCGCCGATTTCGATGGTGCCTGCCGTCGGCGTCTCCAGAAAGTTGATGCAGCGCAGCATGGTGGATTTGCCGGAACCCGAGCCGCCGATGATGGCCACCACATCGCCTTCGCGCGCCGTCAAATCCACGCCCTTCAGCACCTCATGCGTGCCAAAGGTCTTGCGCAGACCGGTCACCTTGATGGCAACGGGGCGCTGGTCCCCGTCATTTCCCTGTTGAATCATCCGTCATCCCGCGGCTGTTCCCCTTATTGAAAACGATTTGGGACGCGACGCAAGCGATTGATTCAGGTGCCGCAGGGGAAAGCAGACCTAACAGGCAAAACGGTTGTTTTCTTGGCAGATTTGGCCCGTGACAAATCTGCCCGTGGCCGCCCCCCGCAGGGTGGCCGCGATTCCGCGTCCACCGGGGCAGCCGCTGGCAGATTGGCACCGTCAGGAACAACCCACCCCCCTTGCCGGAAACGCCTCTAGCGTTTCCGCCAATGAAACCGATGAACGCTCCACAGGAGCGTTCATCAGACGGTTTCAGAAGACGTGCTTTTCAGCCGATCTGCCCGCGCGCACCGCCCGTTTGCCCCCGGTCCAGCAGAAGATGATCCAGCAGAACGCAGGCCATCATCGCCTCACCCACCGGCACCGCGCGGATGCCCACGCAGGGGTCATGCCGGCCTTTGGTCACAAGGTCCACTTCCGCGCCCGCCGTGTTCACCGTGCGCCGTGGCGTCAGAATACTGCTGGTGGGTTTCACCGCAAAGCGCACCACCACCGGCTGCCCGCTGGAAATACCCCCCAGAATCCCCCCCGCATGGTTGCTCAGAAACTCCACCCCATCAGCACCCATGCGCATTTCATCCGCGTTTTCCACACCAGTCAGCGATGCCGCCGCCATGCCATCGCCAATCTCCACGCCCTTGACCGCATTGATGCTCATCATCGCCGCCGCCAGATCGCTGTCCAGCTTGCCATAGAGCGGCGCACCCAGCCCTGCGGGCACGCCATCTGCCACCACCTCGATCACAGCACCGACAGAATTGTGCGACAGTCGCAAACCATCCAGATATGTGGCCCATGCCCCTGCCGCCACCGGATCGGGGCACCAGAACGGGTTGTCCCTGATCGTGCGCAGGTCCGTGCGCGCGCGGTCAATGCCCTGCGTGCCCATCGCCACCATATAGCCCGTGATCCGCAAGCCCGGCAGCATCTGCGCCAACACCAGCCGCGCTACGCCGCCAGCCGCCACCCGCGCCGCCGTTTCGCGCGCCGAACTCCGCCCGCCCCCGCGATAATCGCGCACACCGTATTTCTGGTGATAGGTCACATCCGCATGACCGGGGCGAAACGCCTGCGCGATATCGCCGTAGTCCTTTGACCGCTGATCCGTGTTTTCAATCATCAGCTGGATCGGCGTGCCCGTCGTGCGCCCTTCGAACACCCCCGAAAGAATGCGCACCTCATCCGGTTCCTTGCGCTGCGTCGTGAACTTGTTCTGCCCCGGTTTGCGCGCATCAAGATATGGCTGCAAATCGCCTTCGGATATCGCCACGCCGGGCGGGCAGCCATCCACCGTGCAGCCAATTGCCGGTCCATGGCTTTCACCCCATGTTGTCACACGGAAAATATGACCAAAGGTATTGAAACTCATCTGCAACGGCCTTCTGCGCGGGGTGCCTGCGGCATAGCCTTGGCGACACACCACCTCAAGCATTTTCGCCTGATCGCGGGTTTTCTGCAAAGCGGGGGTTGAAACTGCACAGCATTCACGCGTAACGCTCGCCCTGCGGGCCGGGCCCCTCTGACGCAGGTTTGCGTGATGTCGGACCGCATCAAGTGTTAACCCTTGGTGTCCGCCCGGCTGACCTGCCTGTTGGCTTTGGTCGTCTCTGCTGGCGTTCATCGCAATCAAAGGCCGCGCGATGGATTTCCTGTTTTTCATTTTCCTGTCAAAGCCGCTGTGGATGTGGCTTGTGTTTCTGAGCATCGTCATCGCCCTGATGGCCTTTGACCTTGGCATCCTGCACAAGGAAGACCACGAAATCGGCGTTGCCGAAAGCCTGCGGCTGTCGGTCTTCTACATCTCGATCGCCATCGCCTATGGCGGCTACATCTGGTGGTCATGGTCCAGCGGCACCCTTGTGACCAGTGATGGCACCAACCCGGTTGCCGCGTATTTTCAGGGCTATCTGATCGAAAAGGTGCTTTCGATCGACAACGTCTTTGTCATCTCGCTGATCTTTGGCTTTTTCGCCATTCCGCGCAAATACCAGTACCGCGCGCTGCTGTGGGGCATCATCGGCGTGATCGTGCTGCGCGGCATCATGATTGCCGTGGGGGCCGAGCTGATTGAGACCTACAAGTGGATGACCGTTGTCTTTGCGGCCTTCCTGATCTTTACCGGCCTGAAGATGCTGTTCACCCACGACGCCGAGCCGGACATTTCGCAGAACAAGCTGATCGGCCTTGTCTCGCGCGTTTTTCACGTGACCAAGGAATTGCATGGCCACAAGTTCTTTGTGCGTCAGCCGCATCCGACAACCAACAAGATGGTGCTGTTTGCCACGCCCTTGTTCGTGGCGCTGGTCGTGATCAACTTTGCTGACATCATCTTTGCGGTTGATTCCGTGCCTGCAATCTTTCTGATCACGCAGGATACGTTCATCGTCTATACCGCCAACATCATGGCCATCCTTGGCCTGCGTGCGCTGTATTTTGCCCTGTCCGCCCTGGTGCACCGCTTCGAATACCTGCAGTATTCGCTGGCCATCGTGCTGATCTTTATCGGGATGAAGGGCATCTACAGCTACTTCTACGGCAAGTTTAACCCCTACCTGTCACTGACCATCACCTTTGGCATCATCTTTGCCGGCATCTTCTACAGCCTGTGGAAGACACGCGGGCAGGCGGGCGACGTGGCAGAGCACAAGACGGCGGACTGACCGCGCCAACCAAAGCAAACGCCGGGCAGGGCACCACCCCGCCCGGCGTTTTGCATTCTGCCAGCGCCCCTTGCATCCGCCAGCCATTTGCATATCCTGACCATACCTCGGGGAGCCCTGACCGGCTGAGATGCAGCAATGCGAACCCGTCGAACCTGAACCGGATCATACCGGCGGAGGGAAGGTGCATGGGTTTCTCCATCCGCTGACCAATTCCGTCGCAACTTGGAGACTGCCAATGAAGACCACACTCCTTGCTGCGGGCCTTGCCACGATTGCCATCCCGGCTATCGCGGACACCCCTGTGCTGACTGTACTGACCTATGACAGCTTTACGGCCGAATGGGGCCCCGGCCCTGCGATTGAAAAGGCGTTCGAGGCCAGTTGCGCCTGCGACCTGCAATTCGTGGCCGCAGGTGACGGTGCGGCCTTGCTCGCGCGCGTGCAACTTGAAGGCGCGGCGTCGGATGCAGATATCGTGCTGGGCCTTGATACCAACCTGACGGC
>JALOSO010000171.1 GCA_025458385.1 Paracoccaceae bacterium
TTCAGCGATCCTGATGCGCAATGCTTCGACGCAATTCGCTGACGGCGGTGAGTTCGGCATGGGGGCAGAAATCGGCATTGCCACGGGCAAGATGCATGCACGCGGGCCGGTGGGGGCAGAGCAGCTGACGAGTTTCAAGTATCTGGTGACGGGGAACGGGACGGTGCGGCCCTGAACCGGCATGCGATGTCCTGAAAAGGCGCGCTCATCACGCCCTTCGGTCGTTCTTCGCTGGGGACCTTAGCGAAGAACGACCGAAGGGCGTGATGAGCGCAAACAGGCGATCGCACTGGCCAGCAAATGGCCCGGCGGCGGTGCCTAACATGTCATCCTGATCACCTGATCGGCGATCGTCAGGGTCAGCGTGCGGCCTTGGCGGGCCAGCTCTTCGGGCACGAGCGCAAAATGTAGCGTGCGGCCTTGGCGGGCCAGCTCTTCGGGCACGAGCGCAAAATGTACCTGGGCCGGGCCGATGCTGATCGGCACGTTCGGGTTTGACAGCACTTCCCACAGGTCGGCATCAACCTTCAGCTTGCTTGCCTCGGCCTCCAGCAGCAGGCGCTCTCCCTCGGCCAGAATGCGCAGCCGCCCGCCATAGGGCAGGGCACTTTCAACACACATCAACAGCAGGAAAGCCAGCTTGACCTGATCGCGCGGCAGGTCCGGCGCCGAAGACCAGCCCACTTGCATCCGTCCGCCCCGCGTGGTTTCGGTCAGGATATCCTGCACTTCCGGACGGCCCATCCGCTGTTCGGGGGTTGCACCGCCAAAGGCGACGCGAAAAAAGCGGATGCGGGCATTCGCATTGGCCACGCTTTCGGCGATCAGCGCAACTTCGGGGCTGCCTTGACCGCCGTCCATCAGCAACAATTCTACCCCATTGCCGATGGCGCCGATCGGGCTGATAAGGTCATGGCAGATGCGCGAACCGATAAGGGCAGATAAATCGTGACGGTCAATCATGGCAGCGCTTTCCGGTGGCCAGGGTGAATGCGGCGTTGGAGCCGGGGATGCTGGTGCGGCATCCGTCGCAGCCCGACTGGGGTTTGGGACAAGTGCAATCGAAGATCGGCGACCGGATCACGGTGAATTTCGAACATCAGGGCAAGGTCGTGCTGGATGGGCGGCAAATCGAACTGATCCCGGTCTTCGGTCAATGATACGAAAGATGGCGCAGGGGCGCTGAAATGCAACCTGTAACTGCAATCCCTTATACAAATACCCCCTGGGTGGTGCGCGCTTGCAAAACCGGCGGTCGACCATTACGTCGCGCGCGATGTGCAGAGAGGTGACGATGCAGACCGATGACCCGGCCTATGTGTTGCGGCTGGCCTGCGGGTCTGATGACCTGCTGGGGGCACAGCGGCTGCGTTACCGGGTGTTCGTGGCCGAAATGGGGGGGGATGGCCCGCATGTTGACCATGCAGCGCAACTGGAACGGGACGAGTTCGATGCGCTGTTTGACCATCTGTTGCTGATTGATCCGCGCGCTGATCCACAGGGCCATGACCACGTCATCGGTGCCTATCGTCTGCTGCCCAGCGACCGTGTGGGGGGCGGGCGTTATTACTCCGAAGCCGAATATGATCTGGCTGTGCTGCGCGCCGGAGGGCGACGACTGCTGGAACTGGGGCGGTCCTGCGTGCATCCGGGCCACCGGGGCGGCACGGCGATGTTTCATCTGTGGAACGGTCTGGCGGAATATGTGCTGGACCGGCAGATCGAGGTGTTGTTTGGCGTGGCCAGTTTTCATGGCACTTCGGTTGCGCCGTTGGCCGGGGCGCTGTCCTACCTGCATCACCATCATCTGGCGCCACCGGCGCTGCGGGTTCAGGCGCGCCCGGCGCAACGCCAGGCGATGGACCTGATCGCCCGGTCCGATCTTGACCGCAAGGCCGCGCTTGCGGCGACGCCGGCACTGATCAAGGCCTATCTGCGGCTTGGTGGCTTTGTAGGTGAAGGGGCCTGGATCGATCATGCCTTCAACACGACGGATGTCTGTCTGGTGATGGACACAGCCAGGATGAGTGCGAAGCACCGCGATTTCTACTTGCGCAAGCAGGGGCGGGGCAATCGATGAGACCGTGGCAGGATGTGCCGATGGCGCACCCGCGCCTTGGGCCGGGCAGTTGGCTGCGCGTGGTGCTGCGGGGCCTTGTCCTGGGCCTGGTGACCTATGGCTGCCTGATCCTGTTGCTGGTGGTCAGGCTGGTGGAATGGCCTTTGTTTGGGCAGGCGCGCCCGGTCACGCCCTATATCACCCAGTTTGTCTGCCGGGCGGCCTTTGTCATCCTGCGCCTGCCCCTGCAGGTCAAGGGCAAGCCGATGCAAGGCGTCGGGGCGATTGTGGCAAACCATTCATCCTGGCTGGATATCTTTGCGCTGAATGCGGCCGACCGGGTGTATTTCGTGGCAAAGTCCGAGGTGGCGGGTTGGCCGGGGATCGGCATTCTGGCGCGGGCAACAGGGACCGAGTTTATCCGGCGCAAGACGACCGAGGCGAGACGGCATCAGGAACAGTTCGAAAACCGGCTGTTGTCGGGGCATCGCCTGCTGTTTTTTCCTGAGGGCACCAGCACGGATGCAATTCGCGTTTTGCCTTTCAAATCAACGCTTTTTGCGGCGTTCATGACAGACCATCTGAAGAATGATTTGTCCATCCAGCCCGTCACCGTCGTCTATCACGCGCCCTTTGGCCATGATGCGCGGCATTATGGCTGGTGGGGCGACATGGATTTTGCGCCGCATCTGCTGATCACGCTGGCAGCAAGGCGACAAGGCCGGGTTGACGTGGTGTTCCATCCCCCCTTGCGTGTCGCGGATTTTCCGGATCGCAAGGCACTGGCTGCCGCATGTGAGGCCGCGGTGCGCAGCGCGCATCCCAACGGGCAATGATGCAACCCGCGCCCCGGATCAAACCCCGGGGCAGGGACTGCTAGCCAAGGGGGGCGAGCAATGCCTGCAACGCGCGGGCGGGGTCATCCTGGCCCCAGATTTCCGGGCCGACCCCAAAGAAATCCGTCACCGGGCCGAATTTGGCCACCAGATCGGCTGTCAGCGCGCCTTCGGCGATCACCGGCACTTCGATGACATCTGACCACCATTGGAACAGATCATGGTCCACCTGCCCGCCATCCCCGAGGGCCGACGCGCCCAGTGGGCCAAAGGCCACGTAATCTGCGCCGGCCTCACCCGCGTTCATGCCTTCATGGCGCGTCACACCGCAAAAGGCCCCGACAATCGCGTCGGCGCCAAGGTCCTTGCGGACCTTGCGCACGGACTTCGCGCCATCGGTCAGATGCACGCCATCAAGGCCAAGGCGTTCCACCATCAGCACATGCTGTTCGATCACGATGGCCACATCGCGCGCATGCGCGACAAGGCGGCAGGCATCGGCCGCGCGGGCGATCAGGTCCTCGTCCCGGCTGGCCAGCGTCAGGCGCAGGCAGGCCACCTCGACCGCATCCATCACGCGCGCAAGTTGGTCTGGGAACTGGGCAAGATCGACCACGGGTGGTGTGATCAGTGTGATTTGCGGGCGGTCTTCGGCGGGCATGGTCAATCCTGTGCAAGGCTGCGGCAGGATTAGCAGTGAAATCGGGGCTTGGCCATGGGGCGGGCTTGGCCTATCTCGCCTGCAAACCCGAGGAGTGATGATGACCGACCTGATCCCCCCGACGATGATCCTCGTGCGCCCGCAGATGGGCGAGAATATTGGGGCCGCCGCGCGGGCCATGCTGAATTTCGGGCTGGAGCGGATGCGTGTGGTGGGGCCACGGGATGGCTGGCCAAACCCCAAAGCCGCCGCGATGGCCAGCGGGGCGGGGCGGGTGCTGGACAATGCGGGGTTGTTTGCGGATGTGAAGGCGGCGATTGCGGATTGCGACTATGTCTTTGCGACCACGGCGCGCGGGCGCGAACTGGTCAAACCCGTGGTCACCCCTGAACGCGCGATGGAAATGGCCCGCGCAATGGCGCATGAAGGCAAGCGCGTGGGGGTGCTGTTCGGGCCGGAACGTGCGGGGCTGGAGAATGACGATGTGATCCTTGCCAATGCGATTGTCACGGTGCCTGTGAATCCGGAATTTCCGTCCTTGAACCTTGGGCAATGCGTGCTGTTGATGGGTTATGAATGGCAGCGGCAAAAGGCGGATGTGGCGCCCGAGGTGATGGAACTGGCGCGGACGGAATTTGCGAACCGGCTGGAGGTCGAGCGTCTGGCGGACCATTACGAGGAACGTCTGGGCGATGCGAGCTTCTTTTACCCGCCGGACAAGGCCCCGATGATGAAGGCCAATCTGCGCAACATGTGGGGGCGGCTGAACCTGACACGGGCCGAGGTGCAGACCTTTCACGGCATGCTGCGCCAGATCGCCTATGCGCTGAAAAAACAGGGGTAGGGGACACAAATTTTCGACGAAAATTTGTGTCAGGATTTTTCGTCGAAAAATCCTGTTACGGCGTCAGCAATTTGCGAAACAGTGTTTCAAGAAAGGTCTGCGCCTGCGGAAAAGGATCAGCGCCGTCGGCCAGCACGGCGCGGACCTGAAAGTCGAAATCGGCATAATGCTGCGTCAACGCCCAGATCGAAAAGATCAGATGCACCGGATGCAGCCGCGCGATGCGGCCCTGGTCCATCCATGTGGTCAGGATGACGGCCTTTTCGGCGACAAGGGCTGTCAGATCCACCGTGATGGCGGCCTGCATGCGGGGCGCACCCTGGATGATTTCATTGGCGAAAAGGCGGCTTTCGCGCGGGTAGTCGCGGGCTAGGTCCAGCTTGCGGCGGACGTAACCCAGCAGTTCGGCGACGGGGTCACCCTCGGGGTTCATTTCGCGCAATGGGTCAAGCCAGGTGTCCAGCAGGCCAGTCAGCAGCTGGGCATAGATCGCGTCCTTCGAGGCGAAATAATACAGCAGATTAGGCTTTGACAGGCCCGCCACATCGGCAATCTGGTCAAGCGTCGCACCGCGAAAGCCATGGGTCGAAAAGACATCCAGCGCGGCCTGCAGGATCGTTTCGTGATTGCGGGCCTGAATGCGGGTGCGGGGGCGGGTCATCATCTGCCTGTGCTGCGGACCGGCCATATCTGGCCAGCGGGGCCGAGGTAACCGGGTTTGCCTTCTGCCGTCAAGAATCGGGCTGCAGCAGGCGGATGGCCTTCATGACCAGGGCATGATCTTCGGCTTGCGGCAGGCCTGAAACGGTGACCACAGCCACCAGCGCACCGGCCACGAACAGCGGTACGGCCCCCCCGGCATCGGCGTAGTCAGTCGCGGGCAGGCCATGACGCTCAAGCGTTTCGGGTTTCTCGCGGTTGCGGGCCCCGACAAGAAAGGACGCCTCACCAAACATCAGCGCCGTGTTTGATTTGCGTCGGGCCCAATTGTCATTGAGTGCGGCCGATCCGGGCAAGGCTGCGTGAAACAGCGTGCGGTTGGCCGTGCGGATGTTGATGACGATGGGCAAGGTCGCGGCATCGGCAAGACGGTGCAGGATATTGCCCAGCTGCCAGGCGGTTGTTTCAGAGAAGGCGGGCAGGTGCAGGGCCTCGGCCTCGGCTTTCAGAGTGGCGCTGTCCATCGGGTACCTTCGGATTTTGCTTGTCTGGTCAGGGGTAGCCGAACAATCCTGTCAGGGCGAGCGGTTTTCGCAGCAAAGGGCGGGGAAGGGCGATGGCAAGACAGGCCTGTGTGGCAGAGGTGATGGTGGATGATGCAAGGGTGCGGGTCACGCGGTTCGTTTTTGCGCCGGGGGCTGAAACGGGCTGGCACCGGCATGGGTATGACTATGTCATCACGGCGGTGACGGATTGCCATATGCTGCTGGAGGAACCGGGCGGGGGCAGCCGTTCGGTGACGGTGTCTGCGGGCACGGCTTATCGGCGGGCCGAAGGGGTAGAGCATAATGTGGTGAATGGCGGCAACGCACCGATGTGCTTTGTCGAGGTGGAATTAAAAGAGGCCGCAGCGGCCGCCGAACCCTACCCCCGGACGTGATGCAGGGGCGGGGTTCCGTACAAGCCCCGCCTCAGCCTTTCGCCCAAGTATAGCAGACGCAGGCAAGTTTGTTTCCTTCAGGGTCGCGCACATAAGCTGCATAAAAATGCGGCCCGTAATGCGGACGATGGCCGGGCGGGCCTTCGTCCGTTCCACCCATGGCAAGGGCGGTGGCGTGGAACTGGTCAACTTCGGCAGCCGTGGCCGCCGGAAAGGCCACCATCGTGCCATTGCCTGCGGTCATCGGGGCGCCGTCAAACGGGCGGCAGACCCACATGCTGACACCATCGCCATATTCGGGGCCATAGGCCGCCCAGTTTTCGGACACTTCAGTGGCAGTATAGCCCAGCGGGCCAAGCACGGCGTCATAGAACCGGGCGGCGGCAGGCACATCGTTGGTGCCAAGGGTCACATAAAGGATCATGGCCGCCCCTGCGGAACGCCGGGCAGCACGCAGAGCATTTCATAAAGGAAGTTCGCGCCGACAAGGGCCGTTGCGCCCTGGGGATCATAGGGGGGCGAGACCTCGACCAGATCGCAGCCCACCAGGTTGAGGCCGGCGCAACCGCGGATGAGTTCGAGGCCTTGCCAGACGGTGAGGCCACCAACCTCCAACGTGCCTGTGCCGGGGGCGAAGGCGGGGTCTAGGCTGTCAATGTCGTAAGAGAGGTACACGGGCGTATCGCCGATTTTGGCGCGGATGTCGGCCATTAGCGGGCGCAAGGATTTGTGCCAGCAGTCTTCGGCCTGAATGACGGTCCAGCCCTGTTTGCGGCCCCAGTTGAAGTCATCGGGCGAATAGCCGGTACCGCGCAGGCCGATCTGAAAGACCTTGTCGTTGACCAGACAGCCATCCTCCCACGCGCGGCGGAAGGGGCAGCCATGGGCGACGGTTTCGCC
>JALOSO010000172.1 GCA_025458385.1 Paracoccaceae bacterium
GAAGGCAAGCCGCGGCTGGGCCTTGCGGGGCTGCTGACGCGCGCATTGCGCGATCCGGTCGGCTTTGCGGCCTATGCCGCCGTTTCATTGGCCGTGCGCCTGCGGCGGGGTGGGGCCACGTTTACGCGGGGTCGTTGAACCCGCCAAGGTTCTGCGCGTCTGCGCACAAGGTCCGCGCGGAAATGTGCATATCCGAACTTGGCGATTGCCCCATATTCGGGGCTGCGGTCCGGGCCAGCCCCGGCAGGAGAAACCCATGACCCATATTCCCGGTCTTCACCATGTGACGGCAATTGCAGGCCCTGCGCAGGCCAATGTTGATTTCTACACCGGCGTCCTTGCACAGCGGCTGGTCAAGAAAACCGTCAACTTTGATGCGCCCGATACCTATCACCTGTATTATGGAGACGCGGCAGGGACGCCGGGCACGATCCTGACCTTCTTCCCTTTTGCCGGCGCGCGCCCCGGCCGTGCCGGGCCGGGCATGGCGCAGGCCTATGCCTATGCCGTGCCTGCCGATGCCTTTGACATCTGGGTCGAACGGGCAGGGGCCTTTGCCGAAGGTGCCAGCATCACGCTGCGCTTCGGCGCGCGCGTGCTGACCTTGCGAGACCCCGATGGCGCGCCGGTTGAGTTGATCGAAGTGGCCGAACGCTCTTCTGCGCAGATCGGCGGGTTTCATTCTGTCACGCTGTGGCAACAGGATATCGGGCCGACGGCGCGCCTGATGCAGGATGTGTTCGGCTATGCCGAAGCCGGGCATGAGACCTCCCATGGTTTTGAACGGCTGCGCCTGTGCGCACCCGGCGATGCGCCGGGGCGGCTTGTCGATCTGGTGCGCAGCGACAGGGCCGTGCAGGGCCACGCCGGGGCCGGCACCATTCACCATGTGGCCTTTCGTGCGCGCGACAATGACGAACAGCTGGGCTGGATCGACCGGCTTGCAACGGCCGGGCACCGCACAACGGGCGTGATCGACCGGCAGTATTTCAATGCGATCTACTTTCGCGAACCCGGCGGCGTGCTGTTCGAAATCGCCACGGACCCGCCGGGTTTTGCGGTTGATGAACCGGCGGCCACCTTGGGGCAGGCACTTATGTTGCCGGTCCAGCACGAACATCTGCGTCCACAGCTGGAACGGGTGTTGCCGCCCTTGCGTGTCGCATGATGCGCGCAGGCGCCGATGCGCGCCATGCCCGGGTCGGGATCGTGCTTGCACATGGGCGCGGCGGGTCGGCCGCCGATGTGCTGCGCCTGATCGAGATGGCAGGCCTGACCGATGTCGCAGCCATCGCCCCTCAGGCGCGAGGCAATGTCTGGTGGCCAACCAGCTTCCTTGCAACCTCGGCCCAGATTGCACCCTATCTGGCCGCAGCCCTTGCGGCGATCCGCACCGCTGTGCTTGCGCTTGAGGCGGACGGCATGCCGCGCCACCGTATCTGGCTGGGCGGGTTCAGCCAGGGGGCCTGCCTGGCGCTGGAAAGCTTTGCGCGCGAAGGAACGGATCTTGCCGGTGTCTTTGGCTTTTCCGGGGGTCTTTTGGGTACGAGCGATGCGGGTGGTGAACCGCAGGCCGAACTTTATGGCCATCTGCCAAAGGCGTTTGACTATCAGGGACGGCGCGATGACGCCAAGGTCTGGATCAGCGTGCATGAGCGCGACCCGCATATCCCGTTGAAGCGCGTGGAAGACAGCGCGCAAGTGCTGGGCGCGCAAGGCGCAGATGTGCGGCTGCAGGTCTATCCGGGCGCGGGGCATGCCGTGATGGCCGAAGATATTGCTGCCATGCGTGGCGGGATCATGGCGCGCTGATCGGGCGCTCATCCGCCCCTTGGCGGGGCGTCTTCGCTGGGGCGCGCGATGACCGACCGAACGGGAAGGGAAGAGAGGGGCACCCCCCCTTAACGCTCATCCGCCCAGCCGGGCGTCTTCGCTGGTGTCAGCGATGACCGACCGGATGGGAGGGAAGAGCGGCCCTATTCCCCCAGCTTGGCGTGCAGCTCGTCCAGATCAATCTCGGCGATTGGCATCTTGTTGGCCGGGTTCTCGAAATCGTATTTGAAGACCTGAAAATCGCGTTTGTAGATTTCCCAGACCAGATGCATCGACAGATCGTCGAAATACGCCTCGACCGGGTGCAGGCGTTTGGGCCCGTGGCCTTCGCTTTCGTTGAACTTCGGGATCTTCTTCAGGTTCACCTTGTGCTTGGTCTTGATGTTGTCCAGCACCACCTGCATGCCTTCGTCAAACTTTTCCGTATAGAAAACATGGTCATACCGCCCGCCGTTGACGATATAGGTGCTGACATGACCTGACATGGCTGACCAGTGGATGTCAGGCTCCATCGGTTTCTTGAAGCGGATCGTATCGCGTGCAAACAGCAGGAACCGCCGGAAACTCGCGATCTGATCGAACTCGCCCTTGCCGTCATCGCCGCCAACCTCGATGCCGTATTTCTGCGTCAGCAGCGGCACCATGTTGCCGCGATAGCGTTTGCCGTTGCGCTGGATGCCGCAGATCTTGTCAAAGAACGATGACAGGATCCGCGTGTAGGGGTTGCGTACACAGGTAAACGCATAGGATTTGTGCTTTTTCACATTGCGTTCGATGATGGGCTGGCTTGCCTCGATTGCCCATTTGTGCATGCCACCCGTCGCATCATGGATATCGCCGTCAAAGAACACGCCGTGATCGGAATAGTACATGATCTGCCCGATGGACGAGCAGGCGCATTTCGGCACGACGCGGTAAACGACGCTTTCGCTTTGCGTCATCCAGGTTCCGGGAAAGCCCATTCTTCCATGCCTCCTTCGGCCGTTCGGCGCGGGTTTTGCGCGCACCGGCCGGTGTTTGGCACAAAAGAACAAAGAAATTCTGTCTTTTCAATGGACGTTAAAGCAATTTAGGAAACAGTTGCGGCAGAAATCGTGTGAAAGTTTCCAGGAATGGCCCGGATCGCCTATATTTTGCTGTGCCACAAAGACCCGGCAGGGATCGTGGCACAGGCCAAACGGCTGACAGCCGTGGGCGATTTCGTCGCAATCCACTTCGACGGGCGGGCGCGGCCCGAGGATTACGAAACGATCCGCAGCGAACTGGCGGCGAATGCCAATGTGACCTTTGCCAAGCGCCGCGTGAAATGTGGCTGGGGTGAGTGGAGCCTTGTCGAGGCAACCCTGCTGGCCGTCCGGGCCGCGGCCGAGGATTTTCCGCGGGCCACGCATTTCTACATGCTGTCAGGTGACTGCATGCCGATCAAATCGGCGGAATATGCGCATCGTTTTCTGGACAGTGACGATGTCGACTACATTGAAAGCTTTGATTTCTACAATTCCGACTGGATCAAGACGGGCATCAAGGAAGAAAGGCTGATCTATCGGCACTGGTTCAACGAACGCAACAGCAAGGCGCTGTTCTATGCCTCGATGAAGGTGCAGGAGCGGCTGGGTCTTTCGCGCAAGGTGCCGGGCGATCTGGCCATGCAGATCGGCAGCCAATGGTGGTGCCTGCGCAGGCGCACGGTCGAATGGGTGCTGGATTTCGTCCGCAAGCGGGGCGATGTCATGCGGTTTTTCCGCACGACATGGATTCCGGATGAGACGTTCTTTCAGACGCTGGTGCGCCATCTGGTACCCGAGCACGAGATCAGGACGCGCACGCTGACGTTTCTGATGTTCACGGATTACGGCATGCCGGTGAACTTTTACAACGATCAGTATGATCTGCTGGTATCGCAGGATTATCTGTTCGCCCGCAAGATCAGCCCGGATGCCGTGGCCCTGAAGGAACGGCTGGGCAACCTTTATGCGGCGCGGGATGCGCGGTTCCAGATTTCCAACGAAGGGCGCACCCTGCATCAGTTTCTGACCGGGCGCGGGCGCGTTGGCCGGCGCTTCGCCGCGCGGTTCTGGGAAACCGAGGCGAGTGTGGGGCGCGAACGCACGCTGATGATGGTGACGTGCAAGAAATGGCATGTGGCCAAACGGCTGGTGGACAGGGTGCGGCTGGTGACGAACATGCCTTGCGTCGATTACCTGTTCAACGAGGGCACGACAGAACTGCCCGATCTGGGTGGCATCCAGTCCACGCTGGAAAAGCGCACGCGGCATCGGCGGGCGCTGGTGCGGATGCTTTTCGACTACTGGCAGACCGACAATCTGGTGATCTGCATTGACCCGGCCTCGATGGACCTGATGCATGATTTCTTCAATGACAAGGCAGCGGCGCGGCTGCTTGAGGTCGAGTGCGAGTTCAGCGACGACTATCTGCTGGGCCACGCGCGGCGGGTCGGCCTTGCAGGGGACCGCACCGCGCCCGAAACCCTGGACAAGCTGCTGCCGACAATCCGCTATGACGTGAAATTCGAAAGCGACCGGATCAGGGACGCAGGCTTTAAGGGATTTTCGCGTCTGCGCGAGGCCGCGACAATCGACGAGAACACGCTTGCCCTGCAGGAATTCCTTGGTATCCCGGTCGAGAAAGCGCGCGAAATCGCGGCGACCCAACATCTGTTTGTGGATTGAGATCATGGCCCCCACCCCTTCGCTTCACGTCTATGACCCCCAGAACATCTTTGCGCGCATTCTGCGGGGGGAAATTCCGAACAAGACGGTGATGGAGACGCCGCATACGCTGGCGTTCCACGACATCGCACCGCAAGCGCCGGTGCATGTGCTGGTGATCCCCAAAGGGGCTTATGTGACGTTTGACCATTTCGCAGCCGAGGCTTCGGATGCGGAAATCGCGGATTTTCACCGCACCTGCGCCAAGATCGTGGCGATGATGGATCTGGGGGCGGGCTACCGGGTGATTTCCAATGCAGGCGGCGACGGTGGGCAGGAAGTGCCGCATTACCATCTGCACATTTTGGGCGGGCGGGGGCTGGGGCCGATGCTGCTGCGCTGAAAGCGCAAGGTCCGGGTCGCGTCGGGGGGCCAGACAGGGCATTTTGCGGGCAAAGGAGAACCGCCATGCCGCATTTCACAGCTATTCCGACAGATATTGTTCGTGCCTACCGGGCAGGGGGGCCTGATGCCAATGGGCAGGTGCCGGAACGGCATGTCAGCAATGGGGATGGCAACTGGTGCCGGCATTGCCTGGGGCGGATCGCAACAGGGCAAGAGATGCTGGTACTGGCGCACCGGCCGTTTCCGGCACCACAGCCCTATGCGGAGGTGGGGCCGATCTTTTTGTGCGCGGATGATTGCGCGGCATGGGCAGGGCAGGGTCTGCCTGCGATACTGGACAGCGCGGATTACCTTGTGCGGGGGTATGGGGCGGATGACCGGATTGTCTATGGCACGGGGGCGGTGACGGCGCGGGATGCGATTGTGGGGCGGGCGGCGGAATTGCTGGGGGATGCGCGGGTGGCCTATGTGCATGTGCGCTCTGCCCGGAACAATTGTTTTCAGGTGCGGATTGATGCCTGACACCTTCTTGCGCCAGCGGCGGGTCAGATGACGCGAATCACGACCTTGCCCTTGGCCCGCCCGCCCGCGACATGGGCGATTGCCGTGTTGGTTTCGGCAAAGGGATAAACGCGGTCGATGACGGGGCGGATATGGCCGGCGTCGATCAGGGCCGTTATCTGTTGCAACTGCTGGCCATTGGCCCGCATGAACAGAAAATCATAGCCCACGTTGCGCGCGCGGGCCTGTTTCTGGGTGCGGCGCGACATCAAGGCAAGCACCGGTTTCAAGTACCATGGTAATCCGGCGGCCACTGCAAAGGCCGGGGTTGCGGGGCCAGAGATCGACACCAGTCTGCCACCGGGTTGCAAGACGTTCAGTGATTTTGCCAGCGTCTTTGCATCCTGACTGTGCAGCACCACGTCATAGGCCTGCAGCACTGTTTCAAAATCCTGCGTCTTGTAATCAATCACCAGATCGGCGCCTAACGTCTTGAGCCAGTCGGCGTTGGCCGCACTGGCCGTGGTCGCGACATAGGCCCCCATATGTTTGGCAAGCTGAATGGCAATCGTCCCCACCCCACCTGACCCGGCCTGAATAAACACCTTTTGCCCTGCGCGCAGCTTTGCCACATCAACCAGCGCCTGCCACGCGGTCAGTGCCACAAGTGGCACAGACGCAGCCTGTTCCATGGTCAGCGATGCCGGTTTCGGGGCAAGCGCGCTTTCCTTGACCGCGATGAATTCGGCAAAGGTGCCGATGCGGAAATCATCGACCCGGGCATAAACCTCATCCCCGGCCTGATAGGTGTGGGTTTGCGGCCCGGTGCGCACGACAGTGCCTGCCAGATCGTGGCCAAGGATCAATGGCATCCTGTAGGGCAGGATCGGCTTGAATTCACCATCTCGGATCTTGGCATCCAGCAGGTTGACGGCTGCGGCATGGATACGCACCAGCACCTCACCGTCGCGCAGCTCTGGCTCGGGCACATCTGTCAACTGCAACGCGGCCTGTTTCTGGTATTTGCGCAGGACAAAGGCTTTCATCTGTCATCTCTTTGGTTGGTGCTGATGTGGGTTGCGGGATTTTTGCCGGGTCAGCTTGGCAGGCCGATCATGCGCCGGT
>JALOSO010000173.1 GCA_025458385.1 Paracoccaceae bacterium
GCCGTACCCACGGCGGAAAACACGATGGCCCGCACGGCCATGTCCATATCCGCACTGGGGGCCACGATCATCGCGTTGTTGCCGCCCAGTTCCAGGATCGAACGACCAAAGCGCGCCGCCACCTTTGGCCCCACGATGCTGCCCATCCGGGTTGATCCTGTGGCCGAAACCACCGGAATATCGCGCGAATTCACCAGCGCCTCACCAATCGCCGGGCCGCCGATCACCAGTTGCACCAACCCTTCGGGTGCATCGCCAAACCGGGCAAGGGCGCGGGCCATGATCTTCATGCTGGCCATGGCCGTCAGCGGCGTTTTCTCGGACGGCTTCCAGATCACCGGGTTGCCCGTCACCAAGGCAAGGGCTGCGTTCCATGACCAGACCGCAACGGGGAAATTGAAGGCCGAGATCACGGCACACGGCCCCAGCGGATGCCAGCTTTCCATCATGCGGTGGCCTGCGCGTTCAGAGGCGATGGTCAAGCCATAAATCTGGCGCGACAGGCCCACGGCAAAGTCGCAGATGTCAATCATTTCCTGCACTTCGCCCAGACCTTCAGAGGTGATCTTGCCTGCCTCCAAGGTCACCAAGGCACCCAAGGCCTCTTTGGCGGCGCGCAATTCCTCACCCAGCAGGCGCACAAGTTCACCGCGCCGGGGGGCAGGCACCTCGCGCCATGCCTTGAAGGCGGCCTGACTGCGGGCGATGACGGCAGGCATGCCTGCAAGCGCGGTTTCATGCACATGCGCCACGACGGCGCCGTCGATGGGCGAGGCAACGGCAAGGCTGCCGCCGGTGATATCAGCGGTCGTCAGGCCAGCGGCCCTGATGATGTCGGCATGGGTCATGATGTTTCTCCTGTGGCGAGCGCACGCTGGTCGGGCAGGCCCATGGACCATACAAATGGCGCTGTTGATTGCTGTGTCTGGAAATCCGCTTTCGATTGCAAGCCCCGCCACTGCGCAGCGATCAGGCTTTGCGCGACCGATCCGCCAAGCGTGGTGCCGGGGCCGGGGATGATGAACACATCTGGCGCAAACTCGCGGGCCGCGGTGCGGATGGCGCGGGCAAGGTCATAGGGTTCGGTCACCTGATGGCCAAGCGTGTAGTCATAAAGCGCATCCACACGCGTGGCCCCCGGCCACCAGATGGCCCCGCGCCCGTCGATCATCGGCAGATCAGGTTGGCGGAAAGGGCCCCGCGCGAGGCGGGCCTGCCCCGCCGCTGCGACCGGGGCCATAAGGGGCGTGTGAAAGGCGGCATGGTTGGGCAGGCGCATCGGAAAGCGGCCTTCGGGTGGCACGGATTTCACAAAGGCCGCCAGTGCCGCATCCGGCCCGGCCAGCACCAGCATCCCGCCCAGATCAATCGACAGGGCCAACCCGGCACCATCGGCCCAGGCCGTCACCTGCGCACGGCGGGCGGGATCGGGCTGCCAGTCTTCACCCGTCACAGGGTAAATCACCTGCCCACCTGTGCCCATCTGGTGCATCAGCGTCCCCATGGTGTTGACCACCCTGAACCCGTCATCCGGCGTCAACGCACCCGCGCAAGCAAGCGTTGTGTACCAGCCCATCGAGTTGCCCGTGACGGCGACCACTTTCACGCCCTTGATCGCACGAAAGTCCGACAGGCTGGCGGCATAGATCAGCCCGCTGGCATTGTCGCCCGTGGTATGACGGCTGGCGTGAAATGGCCCGGCGTCCAAAGCCATCAGTCCTTCTTGCCCGGCAGCCTTTCGAATGGCGTCGAAGCCTGCGATCAGTGATGCATCACCAAGGCGCCCCAAGGCACCGATTTCACTGGCATTATACGTCCCACGCCCCGGGCAGATGACAACGGCGGTTTTCATGATTGCACGGTGCCCCCCACCCCCATCCCCTCCCCACGGGGGGGAGGGGAGGCGCTGATGGCCCCCGCCACGATACTGGCCACCGAAGGCATGGTCGCGGCATAGGCTGGGCCGGTGGCGATAAAGCTGTCCTCGCTGACCACCCTTGCGGCCTTTATCCCTGCCTCGGCGAACAGCGCCATCAGCCCCTCTGCTGGCCCGCCGGTCCGCCTGCATTCATCCACGATCAGCACCCGTTTGCAGCCTTGCACCGCCGCGCGCAGGCTTTCGGCGGGCAGGGGCGACAGCCAGCGCAGATCAATCACCCGCGCTTGCACCCCTGCCGCCGCAATCTGCGGCAAGGCCGCCTGCGTCAGGTAATGCCCGTTGCCATAGGTCACAATGGCAAGGTCTGTGCCCGTGCCCGTCACCCCTACCTCACCAAACGCAATCACCCGGTCCGGCGCGGGGTAGCGCGTCATCCATGCGCCGTCCTTATCTGCATGCAGATCGCGCATGGGGTAAAGCGCGATGGGTTCCAGAAACACCACCACGCGTTGCTCATCCCGCGCCAGCCGCACGCATTCGCGCAGCATCATCGCCGCATCCGCACCGTTTGAGGGCACCGCCAGAATGACGCCCGGAATATCGCGGATCACGGCAAGCGAATTGTCATTGTGGAAATGCCCGCCAAAGCCCTTTTGATAACCAAGCCCCGCAATGCGCAGCACCATCGGGTTCGTGAACTGGCCATTGCTGAAGAAGGGCAAGGTCGCCGCCTCGCCCCGCAACTGATCTTCGGCGTTGTGCAGATAGGCAAGGAACTGAATTTCCGGCATCGGCACAAAGCCGTTCTGCGCCATGCCAATCGCCAGCCCCAGAATGCTTTGCTCATCCAGCAGCGTATCGATCATCCGGTGCGCGCCGAACCGCGCCGTCAGCTTTTGCGTGACACCATAGACACCACCCTTGCGCCCCACATCCTCGCCCATCATCACGATTTCCGGGTGCGCCAGCATCAGGTCCGTCAGCGCCCAGTTGATGATCCGGCTCATCGGTTGCGGATCATCCATCGCCTTGAGGTCTGGGCCAAAGGCCTTTTCGCGCGCCTCGGCCGAGGGGCCGTTCGTCGGGCGGTTGGTGCGTCTGGGCGGAATGATGGATGCCATCACGTCCTGCGCCGTCTGCAACCGGGGCCGCGTCACCGCGGCATCCGCAACCCGCGCGACCCGCGCCAAGGTTTCATCATACACCGCCAAAGCCTGCGCCGGCTGCATTGCCCCGGCCTGACCCAGCAGGCGCACGGCGTGCAAAAGCGGGTCTTGCGCCTCTTCGGCCTCTACCTCTTCACGCGACAGGTATGTCGTTGGCACATCGGCGCCCGCATGGCCATACAGCCGGATCGTGCGGATATGCAGCACGGCGGGTTTGCGGCGGTTGCGGACAAAAGCCGCCGCCTCGGTGGCTACGCGGAAGGTCTCATAAAGATCAAGGCCATCGCAGGGAAAGTATTCCAGCCCCGGACGCGCCGACAGGTTGGCCGCCACCCAGCCCTTCGGCGTCTTGGTGGAAATGCCGATGCCATTATCCTCGCACACGAACAGCAGCGGCAGGGGAATGCCCTGATATGCCGTCCAGCCTGCCGTGTTGATCGCCCCCTGCGCGGTCGAATGGTTCAGCGACGCATCACCAAAGCTGCACATGACCATCGCATCTTCGGGCAAAAGCGCATGTTCTGGCCTTTGCCTGCGTGCCGCACCGATACTGTAGGCCGCCCCAACAGCCTTGGGCAGGTGGCTGGCAATCGTGCTGGTCTGCGGCGGGATCATCAGGGCGCGTGACCCCAACACCTTATGCCGTCCGCCAGAAATCGGGTCTTCACTGCTGGCCGCAAAGGACAAAAGCATGTCCCACAGCATTGTCTGCCCCCCCTGCAGGTCGGACACCTGATCGGCCCGGGCAATCTGAAACGCCGCATCGCGGTAGTGCAGAAAGGCCATATCCGTGGGGCGCAGGGCGGCAGCGACGGCCGCCATGCCTTCGTGCCCTGATGACCCGATCGTATAGAACCCCTGCCCTGCCCGCTGCATGGCCCGGCTTGTCCGGTCAAGCGCGCGGGTCAGGCAACCCGCGCGAAACAGGGACACTGCCAGCGCCGGATCGCCCAGCAAGGGCCCGGCCGGCGCAGACCCTGCCGGAAGATCACCAGCCGCCACGCGGCTGCGAAAATTCTCGTGCACAATATCGGCGCGGTCCATCGGGGCAAACATCCTTGCGTCACAGGGCGCATCCTGCCAGCCTTGCCTGAAAACGCCAAGCTGCGCCAAGAATATGCCTTTCAGGCATGCATATCGCTTTTGCACTGCGCAGGAAAACGCTATTCATCCATCACAGTATTGACGGAATGCATAGAATGGCCCTGCCCCGCCGCTATCTGCCATCGCTTAGCCTGCTCTCGGCGTTTGAGGCCGTGGTGCGCACCGGCAGCACGCAGGCCGCAGCACATGAACTGGATCTGTCGCAAGGAACCGTCAGCCGCCTTGTGCAGAATCTGGAAGCCCAGGTGGGCGTCGCCCTGTTTCTGCGTGGCCATGGCCGGTTGCGCCCGACCGATGCCGCCCGCGCCTATGCGCGCGACCTGCGCCGGGCGATGGACATCATCGGGGCGGCGTCGCTGCGCCTGACGGCAGCGCCGGGCGGCGGGGCGTTGTCTCTGGCCATTTTGCCCACCTTTGGTGCGCATTGGCTGGCCCCGCGCCTGCCGGATTTTCTGGGTCGGCATCCCGGCGTGACCTTGAATCTTGCAACCCAGTTGCGCCCTTTTGACTTTGCGGAATCGGGCCATGATGCCGCCATTCACTATGGGCAGGCCGATTGGCCGGGGGCCACGCATCGCAAGCTGTTTGATGAACAGGTCATTGCGCTGTGCAGCCCGGCCTTTGCGGCCGCACACCGGATTTCCGGCATGGCAGACCTGCTGGCACTGCCGCTCTTGCAACTCGAATCGCGCCCCGATGAATGGCAGGCCTGGTTTGCCCATCACGCCTGTCCGCGCACACCACCGCGCGGGATGGTGTTTGACCAGTTCGCGACAGTCATGCAGGCTGCCATTCACGGGGTTGGCCTGGCCCTGTTGCCTGCATTTCTGGCCGGACCTGCGGTGGCCGACGGCCGCCTTATACCGGCCTTTGGCCCGGCCGTTCCGGTGCAGGGCAGCTATTGGCTGGTCTGGCCCGCCAGCCGTGGCGCGCCGCAGCCACTGCCTGCCTTTGCCGATTGGCTGGTGGCCGCCTGCGCCCCGCTGCGCAGCTGACCCGGTGGTCAGCCCCCAGCACCGATGCACGCACGTCAGCGAAAGGCCGGCCCATGGGCCCACAGGGTCAGCGACCAGCGGGTGCCCTGCGTGACGGGGGTGACACGATGCAGAACAAAGCTGGGAAAAACCGTTGCACTGCCAAGGGTTGCAGGCGCGGTCCGGATATTGCTGTCGGGGCGCATCTCCAGCAGGCCACCGGCGTAGGCCGCAGGGTCTGACAACTGGACGACGATGGTCAACTTGCGCCGGGACGCCAGCGCGCCGTCACCGATATCCGAATGCCAGTCGAAATGTCCCTGCCGTTCGGCATCATACCGGGCGATCTGCGCGCTTTCGGCAAAATCATCCAGGGCAAAGTCAAACCCCTGGCGGTTGGCATCGGCCACAACACGCACCATGCGGTCCATGATCCAGGCCCCGTCCGGCAGATCATCCACCCAAGCAAGCTCCGCCCGCCGCAAGTCAGACGCCACCTGCCCCACCAGCCGCCCGGCCCGCAGGCCATGCGTCTGCGCCAAGGCAACCGCCGCGCGGCATTCCTCCGCCGTCAGCGCCGCGGGGATCGTGTGGAACGGCGTCATTCGCTGGCCGGGGCCGCAGTGCCATGGCCACTGTGACCCGTGCCCTCTGCCGCGTCCTGCACCGGCACCACGACCACCACCTTCCCCGCCTCCTCAAACGTCAGCGTCACCGTGAACTTCGTACCCTGCGGCATCGCCTGCCGCAGGCCCATCAGCATCACATGATCCCCGCCGCGCGACAGTGCCCGCGTATCACCCGCCGCCACGGCAAAGCCATCTTCCACCGGCAGCATCTGCATCAGCCCCTCTGCGCTCAGCACATGGGTATGCAGTTCGGAGGCATCGGCCACCCCGGTTTCCACGGCGACCAGACGGTCATCCTCCGCGCCGCCATTGGCAATCTCCATGAAGATCGCCGCCGTCTGCGCGTTGTCCGCCGTAACAAGCGCATGGGCCCCGCTGATCCGCAGGTCACCCTCGGCCCAAGCAGCCAATGGCACCAGTGCCACCCCAACAGCCGCAGCCACAATCCAGTTGCGCATCAGGCGCCCTTTCATCACCGGCAGGCCCGCACTGGCCTGCCGTCTGTTTCAACATGCGTATCAGGCCTATTCTGCCGGACCCGCCACCATCAGGACACCTTCAAAGCTGGAATAAAGCGCCACCTTGTCGGCACCCAACCCGTCTTCCGTGGCATTGTAAAGCTGCGACAGAGCCTCTGCCGCCGTCACCCCTTGCGCTGCAAGGAAGGACGGCAGGCGCAAATCCTCGCCCCCGCACAGCACGATCACCCACTGGCCTTCGCGCCGCTCCAGCAGCGCCCGCCCGCCCCGGTCACCCTGTGCCCAGGCGGCCAGCGCATGGCTTCCGGGTCGGCCATGCCCGTTGTGTCAACCATCGCTGCCCCATGGCCCGCATGCCCCGCACCATGGCCATCCATCGCCGCATGATCCCCATGCGCCGCACCATTCTCTGTGCCATGCGTGGCCCCATGGTCTGCCCCGTGTTCGGCGCCATGCTCCATCATGTCATGGTCATGCCCGCCGCCCGCATCCGTGCGCGCATTGTCCACCGGCACTTCGACCACCACATCCTCCGATGCCGCAAAGTCAAGCGTCAGCGTGATGACATCGCCATCCTTCAGATCCCGTGTCAGGCCGATCAGCATGATGTGGTCGCCCCCGCGCGCCAACGCGTGTTGGCCAAGCGGCGGCACCACAAAGCCATCCTCAACCGGCAGCATCTGCATCAGGCCTTCCGCGCTCATCACATGCGTGTGCAGTTCCGCCTTTTCGGCCACATCCGTGGTGACCGCAACCAGCCGGTCTTCCCGGTCAACATGGTTGTCCAGCACCATGAACACGGCCCCCGTGCTGCCCGCACCGCCCGAGGTGCGCGCATAGGGCTCGATCACGGCCACGCCATCATGGGCATAGGCGGGCAACGGGACATTCGGCAGCAGAACGGCCATCGCCGCAGCGATGGTAATCGTATGAAATCGCATGATGTTTTCCTTTTGGTTGATCAGAAGCAGGCAGGATCAGACCAAAAAGGGTGGCCCGCGAGCAGCGGGGGCAATCAGCACATCCGGGCCGGACAGGTGACCGGGTTCGGCTTTGGCAAGACGGCCCTCTTGCAGGGCCATGCCGGGCAGGTGCGGCCCCGCAGGCAGCAGAACGGCCGCCGCGATGATGCAATCGGGGCAAGGGATATGCGGCTGCACGGGCTTGCCCTGCCCATCCACCGCGACCGCAATGACATCCTCGCCCGCGCACAGCGCAATCCAGCCTGCAATCGTGCCGCCCTGACTGCGTGCCACGGTCGCATGCGACAGGGTCAGCGCAAGCATCAGCGCAAGGCAAAGCCGCAAGGTCTGGGCAAGGATCGTCATGCCTGCGTCATAGCCGAAATGCGCACTGCTGCCAAGGCAGGTGCAAAACGCCAAAGGGCCCCGCCTTCGCACCGAAGGCAGGGCCCTTGCTGTCCATTCCTCGGCAGATCAGGCCGCAGCCGTTGCCTTTTCAATCTCTTTCTTGATGCGCAGCGCGTCGCGCGACAGCTCGTCATCCTTGGCTTTCGCAAGGAACGCGTCCAGACCGCCACGGTGATCCACCGTACGCAGCGCTGCGGCCGACACGCGCAGCTGGAACGACTGGCCCAGCACGTCCGAAATCAGCGTGACCTCGTTCAGGTTGGGCAGGAAACGACGACGGGTTTTGTTGTTGGCATGGCTGACGGTGTTGCCAGACATCGGGCCCTTGCCCGTAAGTTCGCAGACGCGCGACATGGTGCATTCCTTCGTTGGTCAAAGGCACAGGGCGCTGCCGGGGGCAGTGCGGGCCGAAATTCGATGGCGTCGTTTAGGTGCAAAGCGCGGGCACGTCAAGCGGTGAAGCACGCTGTGCGCTGCGAAAGCGCAGGTCTGCGCGGCCTAGTCTGTGCGGACAAGGCCCCGCCCTTCATGGGCAAGCAGCCATTCCTTGCGCCAAAGCCCGCCGGCATAGCCCGTCAGTTGCCCCTTGGGGCCCAGCAGGCGGTGACAAGGCACCAGAATCGCCAGGGGATTCGCGCCATTGGCCCGGCCCACGGCACGTGCAGCCCGCGGAACACCCAAGGCTGCGGCAACCGCGCCATAGCTTTGCGTCCGGCCAAAGGGAATCGCCAGCAGGGCCGCGCGGACCTGCGCGGCAAAGGCCGTGCGCGGCAGGGCAAGCGGCAGTGAAAAGCTGTCCCGCCGCCCAGCGAAATAGGCGGTCAACTGGTCCTGCAAAGCCTGCGCAAGCCCAACCCCTTGCGGCGCAGGCGCAATCGGCCCAAGCCGCGCGAAAGCGGGCAGAACCCGATCGCGGCTGGCAAACTCCAGCAGATGAACGCAGGTGGCATCGATCACGCCAACCATGCCGCCAACCGGCGTGTAAAACCAGGCGGCCCGCAGCCTGCCTTCGGGCCGCAACAGCGCGGCAAGATCGGCGGGGCCGTTCAGCGGGGGGCCGGGCGCAGTGTCAAAGGGCAATTCGATCATGCAGACCAGCCTATGCCGCTTTGCGCCGGGGGTGAAGCGGCCAAGGTTGCACCGCCGCGCCGGTTGCGACAGGCCCTGCGCGAATGCTAAGGCCAGCGGGTGATGAATGATGCGTCCCCGCTGCCCATTGATGATGCCCTGCCTGCCTTGCGCGCCGCCATTGCGGCCAAGGGGCTGGCCGTATTGCAGGCCCCGCCCGGCGCGGGAAAGACCACGCGCGTGCCCCTGGATCTGCTGGCGGCGGGCCTTGTGCAAGGGCGCATCGTGGTGCTGGAGCCGCGCCGCCTTGCAGCGCGTGCTGCAGCCGAACGGATGGCCCAGACGCTGGGGGATGCCGTGGGCCAGACGGTGGGCTACCGGGTCCGGGGCGAGGCGCGCTGCAGCCAGCAGACCCGGATCGAGGTGGTGACCGAGGGCATCCTGACCCGGATGATCCAGACAGACCCGGAACTGGCCGGCATCGGCTGTGTGATCTTTGACGAATTTCATGAACGCAGCCTGCAGGCCGACCTTGGCCTGGCACTGACGCTGGAAATTCGCACGGCCCTGCGGCCCGACCTCAGGATCATCGTGATGTCGGCCACCCTTGACGCAGGGCCGGTCGCCGATCTGATGCAGGCGCCGCTTGTGACGTCGCAAGGCCGCGCCTTTCCGGTCGAGACCCGCTGGTTGGGGCGACCCCTGGCCGCGGGGATGCGGTTCGAGGCGGCGATGGCCGGGCTGATCCGGCAGGCGCTGGACGAAACCGCGGGCAGCATTCTGGCCTTTCTGCCGGGCGAAGGTGAAATCCGCCGCCTTGCGCAAATGCTGACCGATGTCGATTGCGAGATCCGCCCGCTGTTTGGCGCGATGGATTTTGCCGCACAGCGCACAGCCCTGGCGCCCACATCGCGGCGCAAGCTGGTGCTGGCCACCAGCATTGCCGAAACCTCGCTGACCATTCCTGATGTTTGTGTGGTGGTGGATGGCGGCAAGGCGCGGCGTGCGCGTTTTGATCCGGCATCCGGCATGACGCGGCTGGTCACCGAACGCGTGACGCGGGCCGAAGCCACGCAGCGTCAGGGCCGTGCTGGCCGGGTGGCGGCCGGCGTCTGCTATCGGCTGTGGACAAAGGCCGAGGAAGGCGCCCTGCAAGCCTTTCCGCAGCCCGAAATTCTGGTGGCAGACCTGACGGGGCTGGCCCTTGAACTGGCACTATGGGGGGCGGATGACCTGCCGTTCCTGACACCGCCACCGGCCCCCGCCCTTGCCGAAGCGCGCAGCCTGCTGCAGGCCCTTGGCGCATTGGACGGCGCACGGATCACCGCCCATGGGCGCGACCTTGCAGCCTTGCCCCTGCATCCGCGTCTGGGGCACATGCTGGCCATGGCGGGAAAACAGGCCGCCCCCCTTGCCGCCCTGATGGCCGAGCGTGACCCGCTGCGCGGGGCAGGCAGCGATCTGGCCCTGCGCCTGAAAGCCCTGCAAGACCCCGCTGGTCTGACTGCCACGCATGGCCTGACGGGCGATGCCACCGTTCTTGCCCGCGCACGAAGCGAGGCAAAGCGCCTGGCGCGTGACAGGTCGGCAGGCCCACAAGACGGGCAAGACGACGGGCAAGATGACGGGCAAGATGACAGGCCCCCCCTGTCGCTGGGCCAGATGACCGCACTTGCCTATCCTGACCGGGTCGGCCTGCGGCGCAAGGGCGATGCGCCCCGCTGGGTTTTGTCGGGGGGCAAGGGTGTGACCATGGCGGCGGATGACCGTCTGGCCAGCGAACGGCTGATCGTGGTCACCGATACCGATGGCAACCCGCGTGAGGCCGT
>JALOSO010000174.1 GCA_025458385.1 Paracoccaceae bacterium
TTTTGCCACTGCTGGTGCAAACCGGAACAGGGGGCAATGGGCCATGGCCGCAGAGGCGACCAGCACAGCGGAAACCGCCACGGGGCAGGCGGATGGCACCCTGTCGGGCCGACCGGGCCGCGCGCGTGTGGATGCGCGGGTGCTGCGCGCGCGCGTTGACCGGGAAAGGTCACTGGCGGCCGCCGTGGCGGGCGGCACTGTCGAACAGGCCTGGGACATGTCACTGCGCCGTGCCGCGCAGGAAACCGCCTCCCTGCGGCTGGATGTCACGCAATGCCGCCTGCGCCAGTTGTCCTTGACCGAACTGCTGGAGTTGCCGGGCGCGCGGTCGCTGATCGGCATGCTTGATGGCCCGTCCGAGGCGATGGGCGTGATCGTCGTGTCGCCCGAAGTGCTGGCCGGCCTGGTCGAGGTGCAGACCATCGGCGCCGTCACCAGCCACCCGCCCATCGCGCGCAAACCCACGCGCACCGATGCGGCGATGGTTGCGGGGTTTTTTGATAATGCGCTGTCCGAACTTGAACTTACCCTGGCCGGTCAGCCCGAACTGATCTGGGCCGGGGGCTTTCGCTACGCCTCGTTCCTTGACGATCCACGCCCGCTGGCCCTGATGCTTGAGGATGCGCGCTGGCAGGTGGCCGAGGCAGAGGTTTCGCTGGCGGGCGGGGCCAAGACCGGGCGGATCCTTCTGGCGCTGCCTGCGGTCGGGCGCGGGACCAAGGCCCTTGCCGATGAACAGGTCGTGGCCGCACAGAAACGCCAGTTCAACGCCGATCTGCAGGCCCAGTTGCAGCAGGCCCCGGTGATCCTTGATGCCGTGCTTGGGCGCTGCGAACTTGATCTGGCCGCCCTTGCGGCCCTTGGCCCCGAAGATGTCTTGCCGTTGCTGGGGGCCAGTCTCGACACCGTCGAACTTGTCACGCAAGACGGGCGGCGCGTTGCCGTGGCAAGGCTGGGGCAGGCCCGCGGGCTACGCGCGCTCAAGATCATGCGGCTTGACAGCGACACTGCCCCAGACGGGCCGGTCGACCCCCTGCTGAATGCGGCGCAGGGCGAATTCACGGCGCGCGGCCAGTCTGCGCCTGATCCCGGCCAGCGCCCGCCCTTGCCAGAGGGTGAGACAGACCCCACCCCCATGGCAGACCTCGTGTCAGGGCTGATGACCGAAATCGGCGACACACACCTGCCACCGGTTGACATGTCGCTTGATCTGGCCAGCGGCCCGGCGTGACGGCCCCGCAGGGCAGACCTGCCCTTGCCGCGCGCGGACCCGGGCCATCGGCTGCAAGGTGCCACGCGGCCCGGTCAATCAGCCCTGATCACCGGCCAGCGCAGCAATCTGCGGGCGCAGATGATCCAGCTGATAGCCATGGCGCGCGGGCAGGCCCACCAGATCATCCACCGGCATCCGCCCCGCCTGTGACAGCGCCCAGACCACTGAAGACCGGTTGCCACTGGCGCAATAGGCAAAGACCGGCCCCGATGCCGTATCAATCGCCGCCTGCTGTGCTGTCACATTCGCCATGGTCATCGCCCCACCAATGACCGGGTTGGCCACAAAGGTCAGGCCAAGGGCCGCCGCCGCCTGTTGCATCACAGCCGTGTGCAGATGGGGCGGGATCTCGCCATCGGGGCGGTTGTCAATCACGGTGGTATAGCCCGCGGCCTTGATCGCCGGCAGATCAGACGGGTCAATCTGGGGCGAGACAGCATAGGTCGGGGTGATGGGGCGAATTTCCATGCGGGCATCCTTTTGGCACTGGCAGCGGTTCGGCCAAAGCATAGGCAGATTATCCCGGCGGCGAAAGACGCAAGCGATGGCCATATGCGGTCCCCGTGGCCCCGGGGCCCAAGGAGGTTGCAGGGCAGGCCTGGCTTGCTAAGGTGGCCTTGGGTGCGGGTGTGGAAGGCGGGCTGCGGGTGGCAGGGTTGATCAGGGCCGAAATGCAGGGTGACCTGCGTCTGGTGCGGATGACCGCATCCCCCGCAAATCTGTTGTCCCCGGCCCTGTGTGCTGCCCTGATGGCGGCGCTTGGTGATGGGCTGGCCGATCCGCACACCCGTGCGATCCTGCTTCTCAGCGGGCTGACCGGTCCGGGGCAGGGGTTTTCGGGCGGGATGGACCTTGCCGATATGGCCGTGCCCTGGCCGGCAGGACAGCCGGCTGTGGCCGATGTCACCCGCCTGTTGCAGGCCGCCGAAAAGCCCGTCATCGCCGTGTTGCACGGCACTTGTCTGGGTGCGGCGGCCGAGATTGCCCTTGCCGCGCGCGCGCGCCTTGCCGCGCCTGACCTGCGCTTTGGCCTGCGCGATGCGCTGGTTGGCCTGCTGCCCGGCGCAGGTGGCGCCGTCATGCTGGCCCGATTGGTGGGGGCCGCCCCGGCGCTGCGGCTGATCGCAAACGCTGTCACGATCACCGCGGATGAGGCGCTGGCCCTTGGTCTGGTCAACCGGGTGACAACCGATGATCCGGTTGCCGCCGCCGTGGCACTTGCGGGCGATCTGGCGGCTGGCACCATCGCCCCCCCCGATGCCGGTCTGCGCGACGGGCGGGCCTATCAGGCCGCAGTCGCAGCCGCCCGCCAGACCGCCGGGGGGGATCCCTTGCGCCTTGCCCTTGCCGATTGTGTCGAGGCGGCCCAGCTTTTGCCCCCGGATCAGGCACTTGCCTTTGCGGCCGAATCCGCGGCCGAGATTGCCACCCGTTCGGCCGCAGGTGCCCTGATGCATCTGATGATGGCCGAAATGCGCATGGCAGCGGAACTGCCCGGCGGCGCACCCGCCCGGCGCATCGGTTTTTGGGGGGGCGGGGCGGCGACCTTGGTCTTGCCCGCGCTGCAGGCGGGCTGTGAGGTGGTCTTTGCCGACGATGACCGCGCGGCCCTGCTGGCAGGTGTCGAACGCGTGGCCCTTGCACAAGAGGCTGCCGTCACCGCCGGACAGGTGTCACCTGCCGCGCGTGAGGCCGAATGGGCGCGCTTGCACCCCGGCGTTGCAGCGACGGCGATGGCCGGGCTTGATCTGGTCATCGCGGCGAAACCCGGGATCGACGGCGCGCGGGTGCTGCATCTGGGCCATTGGCCAGATCAGCGCGATGACGTGGCCCGCCTCCTGCCTCTTGCGCCCGGTCTGGCCGAGTTGCAGTTGCCGCGCCCGATCGATGGCTTTGGCAAGATGGTCGCTGCCACCTTGCGGCGGTTGCGTCTGCGCTGTGCCATCACGGCCTGCCCCCCGGCCAAGGGCGTGGCGCGGGCGCTTGTGCGGGCCGCACAAACCGCCTGCGGCGCACTGCTGTCCCAGGGCCTTGCGCGCGACTGCCTGATTGCCGCCGTCAAGGGCCATATGCGCCTTGCCCTGCCCGAGGACCCGCCGGGCGGCACAACCCAAATGACAGCCGCGCAGGTCCGCGCGCGCATCGATGCGGCCGTGGTTGCCGCAGGCGCCGGGCTGCTGATGCAGGGGGCCGTGCGCCGTGCAGGTGATCTTGATGCGCTGGCCATTGCCGCACTTGGCCTGCCCCGCAGCGCGGGCGGCCCGCTTTATGCGGCCGATCAGCGCGGGTTGATGATCGTGCGGCGCGATCTGCAGCACTGGGCCGCCGCGCATCCCGTCTGGACCCCGCCCGCCTTGCTGGACCAGCTGATTTCAGATGGCGCGCGCCTGTCGGCCCATGTGGTGATCCGCCGCTAGCCCAGAATCACGCCCACCACCACGCACATCAGCCCCAGGCCGGAAATGGCCAGCGCCGCCATGTTCCAGGCGACCACCCGTTGCAGCCGCGCCTGCATTGCCGGGCCTGACAACCCCTCACGCCGCGCGCGCAGCGCAAGCAGCACGCAATAAACCAGCCCCGCCACGCCCATCAGCGTCAGGGCCGCCCCAAACCAGATCAATGCGGTCATCCTGCCACCCCTTCGCGTGCCGGCCATTTCGGCCTGCATATCCCATGGGCTGCAGGGCCGATCAAGGCCCGCTTGTGGTGCGCGGTCCGACCGGATAGGGAAGGGCGCATCGCATTTGTCCGGGGGTTGCGTCATGTCCGATATCACCGATACGTCGCTGGTGGCCGCAGAGGAACTGCGCCAGTTCATCGAACGTTACGAGCAGCTTGAGTCGGAGAAAAAGGATGTGACCGAACAGCAGAAAGAGCTGATGGCCGAGGCCAAGGGCCGCGGCTATGATACCAAGGTCATGCGCAAGGTCATCGCGTTGCGCAAACGCACGCCAGATGACATTGCCGAGGAAGAGAGCATCCTTGAGCTTTACAAGACCGCGCTTGGCATGGCCTGATCAGGGCGCGATGAACGTCACGCCCGGCATCGCCGCGATCCGGGCGCAATCGGCGATGTAGGCATTGGTCAGCTCGGCCACCAGCGCCTCGGTCCAACCGGGCAGGGCGATATCGACCGTCAGCTTTTCCGGCAGCGCGAACTTGTCCAGAAACGCCGCGACCGCGCGCCTGCGCCGTTCGGTCGGGAATGCGCCCTTGGTATCCAGATAGGATTTCAGGCGTTTCAGCCCCGACGGCGACATGATCAGTTCAAGCACGTCGAAATGCCCGTCGATCACGGTCTCTGGCCCATGCCCGGTGATGGCCTGGATGACTTCGGGCCAGATCAGCGGCGTGTCTTCGTCACACCAGACCGTCAGGCGCACATCCGGGTTTGCTGCCTGAATGCGCGCCAGCATTTCTGACCAGCGCAGCATCCGCGGATCGGCGCCGTTCATCATCGTCGCATAATCCGCCCCGGTTTCCTTGGCCAGAATGGCCGGAACAAACGTTGCCGGGTTCCGCAATGCGATGAAATAGTCCGTCTCAAGATCCGGAAAGATCTGCGAAAACGCCCGCAGCCGGTCGCCCGCCGCCGGGTAAAGCGTGCCATGCAGCGCCCATTTCGGAAAGCTCAGGAAATTGTCCCATCCCAGCACCAGCCGCGTCGCGCTGTCCTCGGCCATGATCTGTTCCAGCACCAGCGCCTGTGTCTCCAGCGTTGCGGCCGCACCCTTCAGTTGAATGGCTGTGTCCCGCAACAACGTGCGATAGCGCGACGGCGGCGGCACAACGATGCCTTCGGCCCCAAGTGCCCCGCGGTTTTTCAGCAGACACCGGATCAGCCGTTCCTCATCGGTGCAATGGGCCCCGAGGTGATAAGCGATGCGCATGGGCTGCCCTGGCCTTCTTGTTTTTGGTTTTGCCGCACTATAGCGGGATTTCTGGACAGATAAACAGCTTTCCTGTAGCCAGCCCGCCATGATTGTTGACCAAAATACACGGGTTCAGGCCACCGGTCGCCTTGACGGCTGGACATTGGGCGCATTGGCGATTGCGGCCTTTGTCCTTGCCCCCATTGCTGCCGTCATCTGGCTGGCCTTCAATCCGACAGACAATATCTGGCCGCATCTGCTGGCCACGGTAATGCCGCGCTACATTGGCAATACGCTGATGCTGATGGCGGGGGTTGCCGTGCTGACCGCGGCCATGGGCACCGGTGCGGCCTGGCTTGTGACGATGTACCGCTTTCCCGGGCAGCGCTTGCTGGCGATGGCGCTGCTGTTTCCGCTTGCCATTCCGGCCTATGTCGGGGCCTATGCCCTGGTCGATTTCCTTGATTATGCAGGGCCGCTGCAGACTACCCTGCGCGCGACCTTTGGCTGGCAATCCGCCCGCGACTACTGGTTCCCCGAGGTGCGCAGCCATGGCCCGGCCATTCTGGTGCTGGCAGGCGCCCTTTACCCGTATGTCTACCTGCTGGCCCGCGCCGCCTTTCGCGAAACCTCGGCGGCCGGATATGAAACGGCCCGTGCCCTTGGCTGCGGCCCGTTTGCCCTGTTCTGGCGGGTTGGCCTGCCGATGGCCCGCCCGGCCATTGCAACGGGTGTCGCGCTGGCGCTGATGGAAACCGTCGCCGACTATGGCACCGTCCATCATTTCGGCGTGCAGACCCTGACAACCGGCATCTTTTCCACATGGCTGAACGGTGGCAATGCCGGGGGGGCCGCGCAGATTGCCGCAGTTGTGCTGCTGCTGATCTTCGGCCTTGTCGCGGTCGAGCGTCTGGCCCGCAGGCGTGCACGCTTTCATGGCCATGCCCGCGCCGCCCGTCCCGTGCAGCCAGTTCATCTGCGGGGCGGCTGGGCCTGGATGGCCCTTTGCGCCTGCCTTGTGCCCTTCGGCATCGGCTTTGTCCTGCCCGTGGCTGTGATGGCAAAGCTGTCGCTGGCCAACCTGTCCGTCTGGGCGGACCCCGGCCTCGTGCGCGCCTTTGCCAATACCCTGCTTGTGGCCGGAACCGCCGCCGTGCTGACAGTCGGCCTTGCCATCTTCCTTGTCGCTGGCCTGCGGCATCTCGGCCGTGGTCTGGCCCGCGTCGTTCTGCCCGCAACGGCACTTGGTTATGCCGCACCGGGCGCCGTGCTTGCCCTTGGCGTGCTGATCCCGCTTGCCCAGTTCGACCACTGGCTGGCCGACCGCCTGCTTGCGCTGACCGGCGCCGACCCCGGGCTTTTGCTGACCGG
>JALOSO010000175.1 GCA_025458385.1 Paracoccaceae bacterium
CTGGATCGATGGCTGGATCCTGCCGCTGATCCCCGGCCCGTGGAAGCCTGACGTGCTGGTGCGGCAATGGTTCGGGCCAGAGGCCACCATCCCGGTGCGGGGCGTGGGCGTTGTGGTGTTTCTTGTGTTCACCGTGATCGTGGGCTGGCTGGCCAAAGGGTTCATCGGGCGCAAGACCCTGACCTGGGCCGAGGGTCTGGTGGACCGGATGCCGGTCGTGCGATCGATCTACAACGGGTTGAAGCAGATCGCCGAAACCGTGTTTTCCCAGAACGAAGCCAGTTTCGAGCGCGCCTGTCTGGTCGAATATCCCAAGGAAAACATCTGGGCGATCGGCTTTGTCTCGACCCGCGCCAAGGGGGAATTGCAGGTCAAGCTAAACCATCACGGCTTCATGGACGTGATCTCGGTGTTCTTGCCGACCACGCCGAACCCGACCTCGGGGTTTCTGCTCTATGTGCCGGCCAAGGATGTGATCTATCTGGACATGACGGTCGAGGATGCGGCCAAGCTGATCATCTCGGCGGGGCTGGTCTATCCCAATGGCAAGGATCAGCCGGGCGTCGCGGTGCGCAACCCGTCAGCCAAATAGCGTCGTCAGATCAAGGCTGGCCTCGACCCCCAGCTTGGCGCCGTGATCGGCCAGGAATCGATCGGCCGCGGCATGGCCCGCGGCGCGCAGCCTGTCGAACAGCGCGGGCGAGGGGGCGAGCTTGGTGGCCCCGGTCAATTCGTTCATCAGCGCGTCGTCGCCGATCATATGGATGCGCGCCGCCTTCATCGTGCCCGGCTCCAGCCGCTTGTCGCGGATCAGGCGGCGCACGAAATGCACCGCGCGCAATTCGCCCAGCAAGGCTGCGTTGAAGCTGATCTCGCTGACCCGGTTCTGGATATCGACCGGGGTTTTCGGAACCCCCGCCCGCACCAGCGGGTTGATCGACACGATCACGATGTCATCGGGCAGATCGCGGGCATACAGCGGAAACAGCGCCGGATTGCCCGAATAGCCGCCATCCCAATAGGCGATGCCGTCCACCTCGACCGCCTGAAAGATCGCGGGCAGACAGGCCGAAGCCATCAGCGCCTCTGGCGTGATCTCGTCGCCGGAAAAGATGCGGATGCGGCCCGTATCCACGCGCGTGGCCCCGACGAACAGCTGCGGCCCGTCCTTGGCGCAGACCCCGCTGAAATCAAAGCGCCGCACGATCCGCTCCAGCGGGTTGCGCCAGGCCGGCCCCCAGGCGTAGGGCGTATAGACCTGCGCGGCGAGGCCCTGGGGCGAAAAGGGCGACAGGGTCAGCGCGATCTGCCCCATTGCCTGAAACCCCGGCAGGATCGGCTGCATCCAGTCAGGGATGCGCAGATCCGACACCCGCCCCACATCGCGCCACAGCCGGGCGAGGCTTGTCTTGGCGCCGCGCCGCCCGTTCGCGATCAGCCCGGCCTTCAGGGCCGCGCCGTTCAGCGCCCCGGCCGAGGTGCCGGAAACGGCGGCGATCTCGATGCCGTCCTGATCGAGCAGACGGTCGAGCACACCCCAGGTAAAGGCGCCATGCGCGCCGCCGCCTTGCAGGGCCAGATTGATCTTGAGGGTCATGGGCACTCCTTTGCCGGTCAACCTAGTCTTTCTGCGCCGCAGCACAAGGTTCACCCTTGCCTTCGGGGGCAGGGCAGGGTAACAGCGCGCCACTTCACAGGCAGATGCGGGCCATGGCGGGGAGAAATCCCGTCTGGTCCACCGGTTGGGGGCAACCCTGAGACCATCTGCCGAGGCGCAAACCGGAAAAGGATATTGGACATGGCGCTCCCCGATTTCACCATGCGTCAGCTCTTGGAAGCTGGCGTTCACTATGGCCACCAGACCCAGCGCTGGAACCCGAAGATGGGCGAATTCATCTACGGCGACCGCAATGGCATTCACATCATTGACCTGACGCAGACCGTTCCGATGCTGGATCAGGCGCTGAAGGTTGTGCGCGACACCGTGGCCAAGGGCGGCCGCATCCTGTTTGTCGGCACCAAGCGTCAGGCCCAGAAGCCGATCGCCGAAGCGGCCGAACGCTGCGCGCAGTTCTACATGAACCACCGCTGGTTGGGCGGCACGCTGACCAACTGGAAAACCATTTCCGCCTCGATCCAGCGCCTGAAGCACATCGACGAAGTGCTGGCCGCCGGCGCCGAGGGCCTGACCAAGAAAGAACGTCTTGGCATGGAACGCGATCAGGCCAAGCTGCAAGCCTCGCTTGGCGGGATCCGCGAAATGGGCGGCACCCCGGACCTGATCTTCATCATCGATGTGGGCAAGGAAGACCTTGCCATCCTCGAGGCCAACAAGCTGGGCATTCCGGTTGTGGCCGTGGTTGACACCAACTGCTCGCCCAAGGGCGTGGATTACGTGATCCCCGGCAACGACGATGCGGCGCGCGCGATCCAGCTTTACTGCGATCTGATTGCCCGCGCGGCGCTTGACGGCATGTCGGCCCAGATGGGGGCTGCCGGCGTGGACCTTGGCGCTCTGGAAGAAGCTCCGGTCGAGGACGCGGTCGAGGAAGCCTGATCGGCTGTCGTCGTTTTGTGACATGGCGGGGGGATAACCCCCGCCAACCCCATTTTATGGACATCAGGAGACTGACCATGACAATCACCGCAGCAATGGTGAAAGAACTGCGCGAATCCACCGGCGCCGGCATGATGGACGCGAAAAAGGCGTTGACCGAAAACGACGGCAACATGGAAGCCGCCATTGACTGGCTGCGCACCAAGGGTCTTGCCAAAGCTGCCAAGAAGGCGGACCGCGTGGCTGCCGAAGGTCTGGTGGGCGTGGCCGTGACCACGGGGCGGGGCGTCGCGATCGAGATCAACTCGGAAACCGATTTCGTGGCCAAGAACGCCGATTTCCAGGCGCTGGTCCGCGATGTCGCCAACGTGGCCCTGACCACCGGCGAGTCGGTCGAGGTGGTGAAGGCCGCGCATCTGAACGGCAAGACGGTCGAGGAGGTGGTGCAAGAAGCCATCGCCCGTATCGGCGAAAACATGACCTTCCGCCGGATGCACATCCTTGAGGGCGAGACTGTGGTGTCTTACGTCCACAACGCGGCCGCAGATGGCATGGGCAAGATCGGCGTTCTGGTCGCGCTGAACGGCCCGGCCGACAAGGCCCAGGCCATCGGCAAGCAATTCGCGATGCATATCGCTGCCACCAATCCGCTGTCGCTGTCCGAAGCAACGATGGACCCTGCGGTTGTCGAACGGGAACTGGCGGTGCAGACCGCCAAGGCGCTGGAAGAAAACGCAACCTCGGCCAAGCCGAAGCCCGAGAATGTCATCACCCAGAACATCATTCCGGGCCGCATGAAGAAATATCTGGCAGAAAACACGCTGCTGGGTCAGGCCTTTGTGATCAATCCCGATCTGACGGTGGAACAGGCCGCCAAGGAAGCCGGGGTCGAAATCACCGGCTATGCCCGTGTGGCGGTTGGTGAAGGCATTGAAAAGAAAGAAGAAGATTTCGCCGCAGAAGTGGCGAAAATGGTTCAGGGCTGATTTCAGATCAGCCTTTTGCCTTGGCTTGGGGCGACCTTCGGGTCGCCCTTTTTCATGCGGCCAAGGCAGCGCATGGCGTAAAAAAAGCGGTGCGTCCAACAATGGCCGCACCGCTCCATGCCAACACCGACCCACTGGGGATGAGGACGCGTGCAAGCGACAAAAACCCGCAGTCCAGGCCCAAAATTGACCCGTCTGCGGAGCAAGGATCTGGCAGAAGGGGAACATTCCACCAGCACAGTTAATCGCCCCCGTCACGCTGATGAAAATACACCGGCAGCCGGACGCCGTTCCATTGCCCGCAGGCCACCACTCATGGAACACCGTGACGATGCCCCAAGTCTTGACGTTGCGTAAGTCAGGATTTCCCTACCATCGGGGCCTTGGTGACGCGCTGAAAGATCAAGTTCAACAGCGAGGCCTTTGCGACGGCTTGCGTGGTGGTTTCCACCTGCAACGCCTCGCGCGCGAGGCGCAGGTGTTTTTCCACCATGGCGGCCGACACTTCCATCAGCATGGCCACATCCTGCGTGGTCTTGCCATCGGCCACCCATTCCAACGCCTGCCGCTGCCGTTCGGTCAGGCTGCGCTTGGCGGCGGGCTGGGGCAGGGTGATGATCTTGAGGTGCATCAGATGCGCGACTGCCATGATCTCGTCACGCCGCGCCTCCCAGATCGCCTCGACCTGATCTGGCCCGATGCCGGGGTCCGCGATCAACCCCAGCGCGCCCTTTGACCGGGTCGAAGCCTCGGGAAAGCTGACCGAGACGCCGGCCACGATACCCTTGGCCGCATTCTGGCGCACCGCGTCCATCTCCTCGGGGGTAAGTTGGCCGGCATCATAGGCATCCTTCACCCATTTCCAGGTGCAGGCGCCGACATTCGACACCGCCCAGCGATACACCGGGGTGCGGGCATAAAAGCCGTTCTGAAAATAGAAGCGTTCGTAATCGGCATCGCCCGTTGTCAGAAAAATCGCATCATCCGGGTCGCCAACATTCCGATGATAGAGAAAGCGGGTAAAGCCGTAATTGGCACGGGCAAAGCCCAGCGTGCGATAAAATCCTGTCGCGTGGCCCCAAACCTCCTCCACGCTGCTTGCCTCTGCCATAAACGAAATAAGCGGCAAAACTGCCGTCATGTCTGTCCCCATCGCTTTGCCTTGAATGGCAACTTGTTCTCATCCCTGACTATTGTTCTAACCGCAGCCAGGCTTTTGGTCAAAACCTCCGTGATTCTGAAAAGGACAAAAGATGCAGGCGGATGTGGTCATCATCGGGGGCGCGGTCATGGGGGCCTCGGTCGCCTATTGGCTGACCGTGATGCAGCCGGGGCTGGATGTGCTGGTGGTGGAGCAAGACCCGAGTTTTGCCCGCGCCTCGACCGCGCTGTCGGTGGCCTCGATCCGCCAGCAGTTCACCACGGCGGTGAATGTGGAAATCTCGCGCTTTGGCATCGGGTTCATCCGCGCATTCAAGGCGCGGATGGGGCTAGATCTGGGGTTGAAGGAACAGGGCTATCTGTTTCTGGCGCAGACAGAAGACGGCGCGCAAACCCTGCGCGATGTGGCCGACATGCAGCGCGCCCATGGGGCCGCCACCGAGGTCTGGAGCGCGGATGAGATCAAGGCGCGTTTTCCCTGGCTTGAGGTGTCAGACCTGACCGCGGGCAGCTTTGGCGCCACGGGCGAAGGCTGGTTTGACAATATGGGGCTGCTGTCGGGCTTTCGCAGCATGGCCAAGGCGCAAGGCGCGCGCTTTGTGACCGACCGTGTGACCGGGCTTCAGACCCGCGGTGGCCGGATCACCGGCGTGACGCTGGAGCGCGCGGGGCAGGTGGCCTGCACCTGGGCGGTCAATGCCGCCGGAACCCGCGCGGCCGAGATCTGCCGGATGGCCGGCCTTGACCTTGCGGTAGAGCCGCGCAAGCGCACGGTCTTTGTCATCGATGCGCCCAATGCCCGCCACCCGGATGCGCCCTTGCTGGTCGATGCCGGGTTCTATCTGCGGCCCGAACAATCGCATTGGATCACCGCCACGGTGCCACAGGATGACGGCCCATGCGCGCCGGATGATTTCGAGCCAGACCTGCATCTGTTCGAGGAGGTGATCTGGGAACAGCTTTACGCCCGCGCGCCGGGCTTTGATGCGGTCAAGGTCGTGCGGCACTGGGTTGGCCATTACGCCTATAACACGCTGGATCAGAACGCGATCCTTGGCCCGCATCCAGAGCTGCCGAACCTTGTGCTGTGCAACGGGTTCGGGCCACGGGTTGCAACAAGCGCCCGCCGTTGGCCGCGGCATTGCCGAACAGATCCTGACCGGCGGATGGCAGACCATTGACCTGTCGGACCTTGGCGCCAAAAGGATGGTCGAGGGCCGTCCGTTTCGTGAAAAAGCGGTGGTCTGACGGACGACCGCATCCCTGCGTATTACATAATATCGATTATAGGATAATCAGGTAAGACAAAGCGCACCCCTGAACCAGGCCCTGCTACGCGAATTCATCCAGATCAAGGGATTGGCGCACCCAGCACGATTCGAACGTGCGACCTTTGCCTTCGGAGGGCAACGCTCTATCCAGCTGAGCTATGGGTGCCTGCGGTGGTCTATAGCCGTGATGGCCCGCGTCTGCAACGGGTGTCAGCCAAAAATCTCGTGGCAAAATTCAAGCGCGTCAACCAAGGCATCCACCTCTGCGCGCGTGTTATACATCGCAAAGGACGCACGGCATGTGGCGCCCACGCCCATATGGGTCATCAACGGCATGGCGCAATGCGTGCCGGCGCGCACTGCTATTCCACGCTTGTCCAAAATGGTAGAAATATCATGCGCATGCGCGGCACCTTGCAGCGTAAAGCTGAAGATCGCGCCCTTTGTCTTTGAATTTCCCTGAATATTCAGCCAATTCAGGCCGGACAGCCGCTCTTGCGCATAATCGCGAAGATCCCGCTCATGCGCCGCGATCTTGTCCATCCCGATCGTCATCAGATAATCCAGCGCGACGCCAAGCCCGGTCTGCTGCACGATGCCGGGTGTCCCGGCCTCGAACTTCATGGGCGCATCGTTGTAGCTGACACTGTCGCGCCCGACCTCGCGGATCATATCGCCACCGCCAAGGAATGGCCGCATCTCCTCCATCCTCTCACGCCGGATGAAGATCGCCCCGGAACCACTTGGTCCGTATAGCTTATGCCCTGTGATGGCAAAGAAATCGCAGCCCATCGCCTGCACATCTACAGCCATGTGAACCGCCGATTGCGACCCATCGACCAGCGTCGCGATCCCGCGTGCGCGCGCGGCCGCGCAAATGGCGGCCACATCGACGACAGTGCCCAGCACGTTCGACATCTGCGTCACCGCCACCAGTTTGGTGCGCGGACCCATCGCATCGATCACCGCCTGCGGATCAAGGTCGCCATTGGCGTCGCAGTCGACCCATTTCAGCACCACACCCTGCCGTTCGCGCAGGAAATGCCAGGGCACGATATTGGCGTGATGCTCCATGATGGACAGCACCACCTCATCCCCCGGCTCGAACCGCGGCGCGGCCCAGGCATAGGACACAAGGTTGATGCCTTCCGTCGTGCCGGTGGTGAAAACGATCTCATCCTCGGACGCCGCGTTCAGAAACCGGGCGATCGTGGCGCGCACCGCTTCATACTTGTCGGTCGCAAGGTTCGAAAGGTAATGCAACCCCCGGTGAACATTGGCATATTCCATTGAATACGCCGTTGTGACCGCATCGATCACGCAGCGCGGCTTTTGCGCGCTGGCACCATTGTCCAGATAGATCAGCGGCTTGCCGTTGACCTGCCGGGACAGGATCGGAAAGTCGGCGCGCAGGCTTTGAACATCCATTGCGGTCACTCCAACGGGCCAAGGAAGGGCATCAGGAACAGCGCAAGCACGAACCCGATGGCAAACAGCGTGACAAGCACGCCGGCAAAGGTTTTCCCCACCGACTGAAACCCATGAAGTTCGGCGACGAAGTTACTGAGAAGCCACAGAAATATCGCAACCGAAATATAGCCCACGATGACCGAGGCTGGCGGCAGAACCACCTGGGTCGCGATCTGGATCACCTGAAGGATCAGCAAGATGAACTGCAACCAGACCATCAGGATCAGCGCATCCTCGAACCGTCCGGTGCCCCCGCGCCAGCGCCCGATCCAGTGGATCGCCTGAACCGCGGCCAGCATCAGGCCGCCCTGCACCACCGCACTTGTCACCGGGCTCGACATCGCCCCCGACATCGCCGTGCGCACCTCAACCGGCATCAGCATGAAGGACAGATGCGCCAGCAGCGCCGACCCGATCGCCATGAGCGCCAAGGCCACCCAGCGCGCGGTGATCGGCAGGTTTGCCCGCATCACCATGCGCGCGCCCTCACGCGGGTTTTGCACCGTGAAGCGCGCAAGCGACAGCAGAGAGGCAAGAGACAGGTCCATTCAGCGTTCCACTTCCACAAGCGCGAGGCCCCAGAAAACCACAAAGGCAAGCCCGGCAAAGACCTGCACCACGGTCAAGCCCGGGCTGGGCCCGATCATCCCCGCCACCATGCCTTGCAGCAGCATCACGGGCGTGACCGCAACCAGCGACCAGAACAAGGCGATACGCGTGCCATACCACGTGCCCCTGCCCCCGAACGCGCGCGCAATCACCCGGCTCAGGGCAGCCAGACCATACCACAGCGGAATGGTGGCGAGCAGGGCCAAAGCGATGGCAAGAAGTCGCGGGGCCAGCGGCGAATTGCCATCCTCGAAGGCGGCGCGTTGTGCAACGGGCCACTGGGCGATGAAGGCCAGGATAAGAAACACCGCCAACAGACTGAAAGCAAAGGGTTCTGACCGCCCTCGGTCCAGGTGGCGCCGCACCACTTTGCGCGGCCGGCGCCAGCTTTCGACAAGATCAGTTGTCAGCGGCATCAGTGTTCATGGCGTTGCAGCCAGCCTTCCAGACGCGAGCGGATATCCTCGGCGATCACCTCATCCTCGATTTCGCCGATCGCTTCGGCGAGGAAGGCCAGAACCAGCAGGCTCTGCGCCACACGTTTGGGCACGCCGCGCGATTGCAGATAGAACAGCGCGGTTTCGTCAATCGCGCCCGAGGTGCTGCCATGGCTGCATTTCACATCATCGGCGTAGATTTCCAGCTCGGGCTTGGCCAGAAACTGGCTGTCCCCGTCCAGCAAGAGGCTTTGACTGATCTGATAGCCATCGGTTTTCTGGGCGCCGGGCTTGACCAGGATCTTGCCCTGAAACACGCCAACCGCGCCGTTCATCAGCACTTTCTTGAACACCTGCCGGCTTTCGCAGCGCAGACCGGCATGGGTGATGAACACGGTGTCGTCGTGGTGGAACACCCCGTCCCCCACCGCAGCCCCCGCCACATGCGCCACGCCATCATCGCCCGCAAGCTCCAGCACCTGCTCGTTGCGGGTCAGGCAGCCATTGGCGGTCAGGGTGAAGGATTTGAACAATGCCTCTGCCCCGATCCGCGCGAAAACATGTGTCGCCGCGCGGCGTTCATGATCGCGCCCCTGCGCGCGGATATGGTGGAACCGCGCGCCATCGGCCACCTCGACCTCCATCACCGAAGTGATGCGCGCCGCCGCCGGACCTTGTTCAAGGATGGTCAGCTCTGCGCCCTTTTCCACCTTGATGCAATGGTGCAGCATCGCATCGGAAGTGGTTGAATTATGATGATAAACCAGAGAGACCGGCCGCTCTGCCCTTGCGGTTGCGCGGATCAAAAACCCTTCGGTCGCATAGGCCGTGTTCAGCGTGGCCAGCGGGCGCTGCACCGGCACCTGGCCGCGCGCCTCCAGCACGCCATAAACCTCGCGCGCCCAATGAATATCGACCCCGTCGGCCTGCGACAGATGCGTGATCTCTACCCCAGCCAGCGCCGGATCGTCGGATTGCCCCGCATCAAAGACGCCATCGACAAAGACCAGCCGCAGCGCGAGGATGCCGTTAAAGGCCGGCGGCTCGTCGCCCGCGTCAAACAGCGCCGCCGGCACCGGGGTTGCCTGGGTCAGGCTGGCCGGATCGGTATAGCGCCAGTATTCGTCACGTTTCGACGGCAGGCCCATCGCCGACAGCCGCGCCTGCGCATCGCGCCGCGCGGCCCCCAGCCAGCCAGAGCCGCCAACCGACAGGCCGTCGGTCCGGGCGGCGAGCGCCTCGGATTTTGCCTGCGCCAGCGCCATCACTTCGCCTCCGCAAGCAGATCGGCATAGCCGTTGTTTTCGACTTCAAGCGCAAGCTCCGGCCCGCCCGACTTGATGATGCGCCCCGCTGCCATGATATGCACGACGTCAGGTTTGATATGGTCCAGAAGTCGTTGATAATGCGTGATAACCAGGAAAGACCGGCCGGCATCGCGCAAGGCGTTCACGCCATCGGACACCAGTTTCATCGCATCGACATCAAGCCCGGAGTCGGTCTCGTCAAGAATGCACATCCGGGGTTCCAGCATCGCCATCTGCAAGATCTCGTTGCGCTTTTTCTCGCCGCCCGAGAAGCCGACATTGACGGGGCGCTTGAGCATCTCGGCATCGATCTTCAACGCCTTGGCCTTTTCGCGCACAATCTTGAGGAACTCTCCGGCCGAGAGTTCCTCCTCGCCGCGCGCCTTGCGCTGTGCATTCACCGCCGTGCGCAAGAACGTCATGTTGCCCACGCCCGGAATCTCGACAGGATATTGAAACGCAAGGAAAAGCCCGGCGGCGGCACGCTCCTCCGGCTCCATCTCCAGCAGTTCGGTGCCATCGAGCGTTGCGCTGCCCTCTGTCACCTCATAGCCTTCGCGGCCAGACAACACATAGGACAGCGTCGATTTGCCCGACCCGTTCGGCCCCATGATCGCATGCACTTCGCCCGCGCCGATCTTCAGATCGACACCTTTGAGGATAACCTTGTCCTCCTCCTCAAGTTTGACGTGCAGGTTCTTGATTTCCAACATTTTCCGGCCTCTTGGTCTTTTGGTGTGACGCCGCGCGCCCTAGTGTGGTTTCAAAAACCACCCCATCACCCAGGCCAGTTGCTCGGCGGGGATCGGGGTGGGGTGAAGATGGAATTCCGCCATCCGCCCGTGCAACGCCACGGGTTTGAACATCGCCTCGACGCCGTGATAGGCCTCGCGCAGGCCGTAATCATCGATCAGGGCGGTCACCGGCCGCGTGATCCGAAAGGCGGTGGCCAACAGGCAGGCAATGCGAAACCGACCGTCGATCAACACGAGATCGGGATGGCGGAACTGAGGATGGTCCCAGATTTCAAGGGCATAGCCCGGAAACCTGCGAAACGCCTTTGGGCCCGCGGGCATGCCCCATTTCTCGGTCGGCCCGATATCGGCGTGATGCAGCACCACCTGCCCCTTGGGCGGGTGCCGATCGAACCAGCCGCGCAGGTCGTCAAGCCATTTGGCATCGCTCTCGACCGAAATCACGGTCTTGCCCATCTCGGCGGCAAGAACCGTGGACCCGCCAGAGCCGTATTCCAGCACCACCTCGGCCGCGCGCAAGGCCTGGGTGTAGGCCTCGGCCTCGATCTCCGGCATGGTCAGGATCGGACGGTCGCTCATGCGCGGCATGACAGCGCCCCGCCATGCCAACATGCCTGTTCAACCCAGTTGAAGATCACCGCGCAGCCCATTGATACGCTTAACCAACAGACCCTTCGAGGCTGATGGCGACCAGCGCCTGAGCCTCCATCGCGAATTCCATCGGCAGGGCCTGCAACACATCCTTGCAGAAGCCGTTCACCACCAAGGCGACCGCCTCCTCCTCATCCATCCCGCGCGAGCGGCAATAGAACAGTTGGTCCTCGTCCACCTTGGACGTGGTCGCCTCATGCTCCACCCGGCTGGAGTTGTTCTTGACCTCGATGTAAGGCACGGTATGCGCGCCGCATTTGTCACCGATCAGCAGGCTGTCGCATTGCGTATAGTTGCGGCTTTCCAATGCCTTGGGGTGCATTGTTACCAAGCCGCGATAGGTGTTCTGCGCCCGGCCCGCCGAAATCCCCTTCGACACGATCCGGCTTTTGGTGCGCTTGCCCAAATGGATCATCTTGGTCCCGGTATCGGCCTGCTGGGCGTTGTTGGCGATGGCGATCGAATAGAACTCACCCTGGCTGTCATCGCCGCGCAGGATACAGGACGGGTATTTCCAGGTGATCGCCGACCCGGTTTCGACTTGGGTCCACATCACCTTGGCCCGCGCCTCGCGGCAATCGGCGCGCTTGGTGACAAAGTTGTAGATGCCGCCCACCCCGTTCTCGTCGCCCGGATACCAGTTCTGCACCGTCGAATACTTCACCTCGGCGTCTTCGAGGATCACGATCTCCACCACCGCGGCGTGCAGCTGATGGGTGTCGCGCTTGGGCGCGGTGCAGCCTTCCAGATAGCTCACATAGCCGCCGCGATCGCAGATGATCAGCGTGCGTTCGAACTGCCCGGTGTTTTCGGCATTGATCCGGAAATAGGTCGAAAGCTCCATCGGGCAGCGGGTGCCCGGCGGGATGTAAACGAAAGAGCCATCGGAAAACACCGCGGAATTCAGCGTGGCAAAGAAGTTGTCCGACGGGGGCACCACCGAGCCGATGTATTTCTGGACAAGCTCGGGATGCTCGCGCACCGCCTCCGAAATCGAGCAGAAGATCACCCCCGCCTTGGCAAGCTCTGCCTTGAAGGTGGTGCCCACGCTGACCGAGTCAAAGACCGCATCCAC
>JALOSO010000176.1 GCA_025458385.1 Paracoccaceae bacterium
GTGCGCATGACGCCCGCCACAACGCCTGCCCCGCCCATGTCCATGGTCATTTCTTCCATGCCCGCGGCGGGTTTGATCGAAATGCCCCCGGTATCGAACACCACGCCCTTGCCGATCAGTGCCAGTGGGGCCTCATCGCCGCCGCCGCGCCATTCCATGACAACAACCTTGGACGGGCTTTCCGACCCCTGCCCCACGCCCAGCAAAGCCCCCATGCCAAGTTTGGCGAGTTGGTCTTCTTCGAGGATCTCGACCTCCAGCCCCAGTTCCTGCATCCCCGCCAGCCGTGCCGCGAAATCATTGGTGGTCAGCACGTTGGCCGGTTCGTTGACCAGATCGCGGGTAAAGAACACGCCTTCGGCAACCGCCGCCATCGGTGCGGCGGCGGCGGCCACGGCCTCGGGCGTGGTGGTCATCAGGGTGACGGGGCCCGCGGGCTTGGCCGGGCTGGTCTTGTGCGGCAAAAAATCATAGGCGCGCATCGCCAGCCCAAAGGCGATGTCGGCGGCGCGCGGGTGCTCTGCCAGCACAAGCGTTGCCGCGGACGACAGCGCCTTGCCAATGGTCCCCCCGGCCCGACGTGCGGTCAGCATGTCGACCTTGCGTGGCAACCGCACGATTTGCACGGCGTCGGCCTGCAGACCCGCCGGATAGGCCAGATCAAGCGCATCACCGGGTTTGAGCGCGGCAAACCCCTCGGACCCGATGGCGCGCTGCACCGCCCCGCGCGTCAGCTTGTCAACCTTGCGGGCAAGACCGGTCAGCCGGTCATCGCACAGCAGCACGATCCGGCCCGGCTGGCTGGCCAGCCCCGCATCATCAAGGGCCGCAAACTTAATCTGGACAGGGCGTGACATGGGTGCTCCGGGATGGGTCTGTTCTGCAGGCGGACGGTAGCCCGCAGCCAGCCGATTGGCCAGATAGCAGTTTTCCCTGCGCGGGAAATCCGCTAGCGTCGGGGCAGGATGCAGGATGGGACCACGCGCCAGTGCCAAGATTCGACCGTTATCTTTTGTCGCAGTTCTTGGGGGTCTTCGGCTTTTTCGCACTTGTTCTGGTGTTGGTCTATTGGGTCAACCGCGCGGTCGGGCTGTTTGACCAGCTGATCGGTGACGGGCAATCGGCCCTGGTCTTTCTGGAGATTTCACTGCTGACCCTGCCCAATGTAATCCGCCTTGTCCTGCCGATTGCGGCCTTTGCGGCGGCCGTCTTTGTGGCGAACAGGCTGACGTCGGACAGCGAACTGGTGGTCATGCAGGCGACCGGGTTTTCCGCGTTCCGGCTGGCGCGGCCGGTGCTGGTGTTCGGTCTGTGCGTGACGCTGATGATGCTGGTGCTGATGCATGTGCTGGTGCCAGCCAGCCGGGCCTCGCTGACCAGCCGGATGGCCGAGATTTCCGAAAATGTCACCGCGCGCTTTCTGAATGACGGGCAGTTCATGCATCCCGCACCGGGCATCACGCTATATATCCGCGAGATTACGCCCAATGGCGAATTGCGCGATCTGTTTCTGGCCGACGACCGGGCGCAATCGGCGCGGGTCACCTATACGGCGGCGCGGGCCTTGCTGGTGCGGGGGGATACCGGGCCAAAGCTGATCATGTTCGATGGCCTTGCGCAAAACGTGACGCGCGCAGACGCGCGCCTGTCGGTCACGCGCTTTGCCGATTTCACCTATGATCTGGGCGGGCTGCTGGCCGGTGGGCCTGCGACGGGCCGCACGATGGACGAATTGCCCACGGGCGTGCTGTTGCGCGCCGATGCGGCGACCGTCGCCGAGACAGGGCAGACCGTGGCGGCGCTGCGCTATGAAGGGCACAGCCGGTTTGCCACGCCCCTGCTGGCGGTGGGGGCCGCGCTGATCGGTTTTGCGGCCCTTTTGCTGGGCGCGTTCAGCCGGTTTGGCCTGTGGCGGCAGATCCTGTTTGCGGTGGCCTTGCTGATCGCGGTGCAGTTGATCAACACGGCAAGTGCGGGCGTCGCCCTGCGCCAGGTGGGGCTGGTCTGGATGGCCTATCTTGGCCCGGCCTGTGGTGTTGCCATCGGGCTGGGGTTGCTCTGGTGGGCGCAGCGCCCACGCCGACCCGCACCGCGACAGATGTCGGGGCAGGCCGCATGATCCTGTGGGGCTATTTCACCCGGCGGTTCGCCAGCATGGTGTTGCGCGTGCTGCTGATTTTCTTCGGCATCATGATGCTGATCGACATCATCGATCAGTTACGCCGGTTTTCCGATGTCGACATCTCGTTGTCCGGGGCGGCGCGGCTGGCGTTGATGAATGTGCCCGAAAGCCTGTATCGCATTTTGCCGCTGATCTTCATCATGGCCGCACTGGCGATGTTTCTTGGCCTTGCCAAGTCAAGCGAACTGGTTGTCGTGCGCGCTGCGGGCCAGTCGGGGCTGCGGTTCCTGCTGGTGCCGGTCATCTCGGCACTGGTGCTTGGGGCCTTTGCCGTTGCCGTTCTGAACCCGATCGTTGCCGCGACAACCAAGGAATACGACCGGCTTTGGGCACAGCATTCCGCAGGCGGCGGCAGCCTGCTGTCGGTTGCAGATAGCGGTCTATGGCTGCGGCAGGGTGGCACCGACGGGCAGACAGTCATCCAGGCGGCCCGGTCAAACGCCGATGGCACCGCATTGTTCGACGTCACCTTCCTGACCTATGATGCCGCAGGCACGCCGCTGACCCGGACCGAGGCCGCGTCGGCAACCCTGGGCCCCGGGGCCTGGGCGCTGACGGGGGCAAAGGTGTGGGATTTGCAACAGACCAACCCGGAAGTGACCGCAAGACAGGCGCAGGACGGGCTGCAGTTGCCATCAGACCTGACGCCCGATGCCATCCGCGACAGTTTCGGCACACCATCGGCGATCCCTGTCTGGGATTTGCCGGCCTATATCGCTGGGCTTGAACGCGCGGGCTTTTCGGCGCGCAGTCATCGCGTCTGGTTGCAGATGGAACTGGCGTTGCCGCTGCTGCTGGCTGCGATGGTGCTGGTCGCCGCCGGATTTTCGATGCGCCATGCCCGGTTCGGCAAGCCCGGCCTTCTGGTGTTGCTGGCCATGCTGTCAGGCTTTGGCATCTTTTTCCTGCGCAATTTCGCGCAGGTTCTGGGCGACAATGGCCAGATACCCGTGGCCCTTGCCGCATGGTCACCACCGGTTGCGGCCATCCTGCTTAGCCTGGGTCTGCTTTTGCACCTAGAGGATGGCTGATGCGCGCAAGGTTTGCCATTCTGATTGCGCTGGTGTTGTCGGCCCTGCCGCTGGCCGCACAGGACCGTGCCACGCTGGTGGCCGACAGCGTGGCGATTGCCGGCGACAACCGGCTGGTTGCCGATGGCGGGGTCGAGGTGTTCTTTCGCGGCGCCCGTCTGCGGGCGGCGCGCATCGTCTATGACCGCGGCACGGACCGGCTGTTGATCAACGGGCCGATCATGCTGGAAGACGGCGGGCAGACCGTGGTCTTTGCCGATCAGGCCGATCTGCGCGCCGATCTGACCGAGGGCATCCTGCAATCGGCGCGGGTTGTGCTGAACCAGCAGTTGCAACTGGCCGCGAATGAGGTGCAGCGCATTGGCGGGCGCTATACGCAGCTTGGCCGGACCGTGGCCTCCAGCTGCAAGATTTGCGAAGGCGATCCCACCCCCTTGTGGGAAATCCGCGCCAGCCGCGTGGTGCACGATCAGCTTGAACGTCAGCTTTACTTTGACAACGCCCAATTGCGTCTGGGCGGGGTTCCCGTGTTCTATCTGCCCCGCCTGCGCATGCCCGACCCGACATTGGACCGCGCGAACGGCTTTCTCTTTCCGACCGCACGCGCCACGTCGCGCCTGGGCTATGGGCTGAAACTGCCGTATTTCCTGGCGCTTGGTCCCCGGCGTGACATCACGCTGACCCCCTATTTCACCAGCAAGGGCGCCCGCACGGTCGAGTTGCGCTATCGCGAGGCCTTTCGCACCGGGCAGATCACGCTGAACGGGGCGGTGTCCTTTGATGATCTGCGCCCCGGGCGCCGACGCGGCTATGTCGAGGCAACAGGGGCCTTTACCCTGCCCCGCAACTTTCAGCTGTCTTTCCGGGGTCAGGTGGTCAGCGACCCCGCCTATCTGCTGGATTACGGCATTTCGGATGCAGACCGTCTGGACAGCCGGATCGAGATCACCCGCACGCGCCGCAATGAACATGTCTCGGCCCGGATCATCGCCTTCAACTCGATCCGCGAAGGCGACATCAACGCGAACCTGCCGTCGCTGGTCACGGATCTGACGTTTCACCGGCGGTTCTCGGGCGGGCCGTTGGGTGGCGAAGGCGGCTTTCGCTTTCAGACGCATACCCACAGGCGGGCCTCGGATGTAGCGGTTGACAGTGATGGCGACACGATTGGCGACGGTCGCGATGTCGCGCGGCTTTCGGCGCGGGTCGACTGGCGCCGCAGCTGGACCATGACCAACGGGATCGAGGCAACCCTGGCCGCCGAAGGGGCCGCAGACCTGTATGCGATCCGGCAGGACCTGCTGTTTGCCGGCAGCACCACACGGCTGCATGCGGCTGTAGCGGCCGAATTGCGCTGGCCCTGGATGAAGGCCGGGCGCGGGGGCGTGGCCCATTTGATCGAACCGGTGCTGCAGATCGTGGCCACCCCGTCAGACACCGAAAATCTGCCGAACGAAGACTCGGTGCTGGTGGAATTCGATCAGGGCAATCTGTTCGCGCTGGACAGGTTTCCGGGCTCTGACGCCGTTGAGCGCGGCTTTCGCGCCAATCTGGGCCTGAGCTATACCCGCCATGACCCGCAGGGCTGGACCCTTGGCCTCAGCCTCGGGCGGGTCTTGCGCGACAATGATCTGGGGCAGTTCAGCACGGCTTCCGGCCTGAACGGCGCGCAATCCGACTGGCTGGGGGCCGCGCAACTGACGCTGCCTGCCGGGCTTGCGCTGACCACGCGGGCCATCTTTGACGATGGGTTTGACCTGACCAAATCGGAAACGCGACTTGATCTTGCGGGCGAAAAGCTGGCTGTCGCCGCGTCCTATGTCTGGGTGACGGCCGACCCGGTGGAAAACCGCAGCCTGCCGATTTCAGAGCTGACCTTTGACACAAGCTATGACTTTGACAGCGGCTGGACAGGAAAACTGTCCGGGCGCTACGATCTGGAGTCTGACCGGGGCACGATCGCGGGTCTGGGGCTTGAGTATCGAAACGAATGCATGGCGGTCGATCTTTCTCTCTCGCGTCGGTTCACGTCATCCACTAGTGTGCAACCGACGACGGATTTCAGCCTTTCGGTCGATCTGATCGGGTTTGGCGGCAGTACTGCGGCCGGTCCATCCCGGGTGTGCCGCAGATAAGGGCGGGGGGGCGCATGCGGCCGGGGTCAGGGGATGGCAGACGTGATGGGGCATAAGTGACGGGGCGGAAGTGACAGGGCAGATGACACCGGGCAGTTTTCTGAAACAGGCCATCCGGGCGATGGTGATCGGACTTGGCCTTACCGGGCCGGTGGTGGCGCAGGACAACCCGTTTGCGCCCTATCTTTATGTCGGCGACCGGGTGATCACGGTCTATGAACTTGACCAGCGCGCGCGTTTTCTGTCCCTGTTGCGCGCGCCCGGCGATCCGCTGACCGAAGCGCGCAAGGCGCTGATTGATGACAAGCTGCGGCTGATTGCGGCGGAACAACAGGGGCTGACCCTGACGGATGAAGCATTGCGCACAGGGCTGGAGGAATTCGCCGGGCGGGCGAACCTGAATGCCGAACAATTCGTGGCCGCCCTTGCCCAAGGCGGGGTCGAGGCGGAAACCTTTCGCGATTTCGTCGAAGCGGGCCTGCTGTGGCGCGAAATCGTGCGCGGGCGCTATGCCGGGCAGGTGACGATCAGCGAGGCCGACATCGACCGGGTCATCGCAAGTACGGCACAGCAGACCAAGGTGCGTTTGCTGGTGTCGGAACTGGTGCTGGCGGCCCCTCCGGGACAGGAGGGGGCGGTGATGGAGCGCGCGCGCGCGCTGCGCGAGAGCATCCGCGCAGGCGGGAATTTTGCCGCCGCCGCCCGGCGCAATTCGGCCTCGCCCTCGGCAGGGGCCGGGGGGGCGCTTGACTGGCTGCCCCTCGAAAACCTGCCGCCGCAACTGACCGGGCTGCTGCTGGGGCTGGAGCCGGGCGATATCAGCGAACCTGTGGCCGTGCCGAATGCGGTGGTGCTGTTCCAGTTGCGCGATATCGAGGAAACCGTGGGGGCGGCGGCAACCGGGGTCCAGGTGGAATATGCGCAATATCTGATCCCGGATGACGCCAATGCCGGGGCCGAGGTGGCGCGGCTGCGCAATGTTGTCGACCGGTGCCCTGAACTTTATGCCGAGGCGCAGGGCCAGCCGGAAGGGCAGCTGCAGGTGACAACGACAACCATGGCCGAGGTGCCAGGGGATATCGGGCTGGAACTGGCGAAACTTGACATCAACGAGGCGTCGGCGGGGCTGGTGCGTGCCGGCGCAACGCGATCCCGCAGGTGCCCGAGATTGTTCTCGACGGGGCTGCGGCGGGCGAAGCACCGCCGCCGCCGCCCGCAGATGCGCCGCCAGACCGCGAAGGGATCCGGACGCAAATGCTGAACGCGCGGCTGGCCGGCTTTGCCGAGCGTGACCTGGCCAAAATGCGGGCCGAGGCGATTATCCGTGAACCCTGATATGCGGCCGGTCGCGCTGACCTGTGGTGAGCCGGCCGGGATCGGGCCTGAAATTGCGGTCAAGGCGCGGCTTGCCCTGGGGCATGCGGTGCCGTTGTTCTGGATCGGCGATCCGGGCCATTTGCCGCCAGGCGCGCCGTGGGCTGCGATTGCATCCCCGGCCCATGCGCTGTCTGTACCCGCAGGGGTCTTGCCGGTGCTGGAGCAGGGATTTGACGGGCCAGTGACGCCCGGCCGGCCGAACCCGTTGCATGCGGCAGGGGTGGTGGCGGCAATCGCGCGCGGGGTTGACCTTGTGCAGGCAGGCGAGGCGGCGGCGATCTGCACGGCGCCGATCAACAAGAAGGCGCTGAAGGACGGGGCGGGTTTCGCCTTTCCGGGACATACGGAATATCTGGCGCATCTTGCGGGCGATGTGCCGGTGGTGATGATGCTGGCCTGCCCGGGCCTGCGGGTGGTGCCTGCAACGATCCATATCCCCTTGGCGGATGTGCCGGGGGCGTTGACGGCTGAAGGCCTCGCGCGCGTGATCCGGTTGACGGCGGCAGGCCTGCAACGGGATTTCGGCATTGCACAGCCACGGATCGCGGTGGCGGGGCTGAACCCGCATGCGGGCGAAGGCGGGGCGATGGGGGGCGAGGAACTGGTGCTGATCGGCCCGGTGCTGGAAGCGTTGCGTGCCGAAGGGTTTGATCTGCGCGGGCCCTTGCCGGCGGATACGATGTTTCATGCCGGCGCACGGGCGGGCTATGATGCGGCGGTCTGCATGTATCATGATCAGGCCTTGATCCCGATCAAGACGATCGATTTTGCGGGCGGGGTGAATGTGACGCTGGGCCTGCCCTTCGTGCGCACCTCGCCTGATCATGGCACGGCGTTTGATATTGCGGGGCGCGGTGTGGCGGATGCGGCAAGCCTGATTGCGGCCTTGCGCATGGCATGGGATATGGCGCGCAGGCGGTAGGCCGCCGGGGGTTTCACACCCCCGGACCCCCGTGGGATATTTGTGGACCAAAAATGGGGGTTGGTTTTGGCTGCGATTGATGGGTTGCCGACGCTGGCGCAGGTGATCCGCGACCATGATCTGGTGGCGAAAAAGGCGCTTGGGCAGAACTTCCTTTTGGACCTGAACCTGACGGCCAAGATTGCGCGGGCGGCGGGGGATCTGACGGGGTGCGATGTGCTGGAGGTGGGGCCGGGTCCGGGCGGGCTGACGCGGGGCCTGCTTGCGGAAGGCGCGCGGCGGGTGCTGGCGGTGGAAAAGGATGCGCGTTGTTTGCCCGCCCTGGCGCAGATTGCGGATGCCTATCCGGGCCGGCTGGAGGTGGTGCAGGGTGATGCGCTGGCCATGGATGTGGCGGGGCGGCTGACGGCGCCGATCAAGGTGGTCGCGAACCTGCCCTATAACGTGGGGACGGAACTGCTGATCCGCTGGTTGACGCCTGCGGTCTGGCCGCCATTCTGGGCCAGTCTGACGCTGATGTTTCAGCGCGAGGTGGCCGAACGGATTGTGGCGAAGCCCGGAGGGGACCATTACGGGCGGTTGGCATTGCTGGCGCAGTGGCGGGCGGATGCGCGGATCGTGATGACGCTGCCCCCCGAAGCCTTTACGCCCGCGCCAAAAGTGCATTCGGCGGTGGTGCATCTGACCGCCCTGCCCCAACCCCGCTATCCAGCGGATGGCGCGGTCTTGCAACGGATCACGGCGATGGCGTTCAATCAGCGGCGCAAGATGCTGCGGTCGGCCCTGAAGGGCATGGGGCCGGATATCGAGGACAGGCTGCAGGCCACCGGGATCGCCCCGACCGCAAGGGCGGAGGAAATCGGGCTTGAGGCGTTTTGTGCCTTGGCGCGCAGCTATACCTGATCACTCTGCCGCGTCAGGCGTCCCTTCGGTTTTCGGTTTGCGCGGGGCACGCGGACGGCGCGGGCCGCGGTCAGCCTTTGCCTCGGACGGGGCCGGATCGGCCACTTGCACAAGGCCAAGATCCGGCATCATCGGCGAGATCGCTGCCTCGCGCCGGGCCGGGCGTTCGCTGTTGCCGCGGTCCTGCTGCGGGCGTTCGGTGTGCTGGCGTTCGGCCTGCGGGCGTTCGGGACGCGGTTGCGGCTGAACATCCATTTCCGGGGTTTCGACCAGACCCAGATCATCATCGGGTTCAACCACGTCAATGGCATGCGGCTGGCGGTCTTCGTGACGGAAATCGCGATCAGACCGGTCTGTATTGCGGTCATTGCCCCGATCAGGCCGGTCGCCCCGGTCATTGCGGAACTCTCGGTTCTCGCGGTAATCGCGGTCATCGCGCGCCGGGCGATTGTCACGCGGTTGCCCAGCGTTGCCACCCTGCGGGGCATGGCCATTGCCGTTCTGCCCCTGCGATGGCTGGCCGCCATTGCCATACTGGCCCTGACGCGCCTCTTGCTCGGCCGCCATTTCGCGCTGCGCCTCGGCCAGCATGCGGGTGTAGTGTTCGGCGTGCTGGTTGAAATTCTCGGCTGCGACCCGGTCATTCGACAGTTGGGCATCGCGCGCCAGAAACTGATATTTCTCGATGATCTGGGCGGGGGTGCCGCGCACCTTGCCTTCGGGGCCAGAGCTATCAAACACGCGGTTGATGATGTTGCCGAGGGTACGCGGGCGGTTCGCCTTTGAGCGCGAGCGGGACTTGGAAGAGCGCATCTTGTCCTTTGATCCAGATAAACTGGCTTTTGACCGGGCGCCGTCGCCATGATGGCAAGATCAGGGGGGCGCGAAGGTGGCGGGCATTTGCATTCAATGGGGGGGCGGTCAGCCCGGCCCCGTTGCGCATGAGCGGTGTCGCACAGGGCAAGGGGGCTGACAAGCCGATTCTTCATCCATGCCGCCGCTTGCCCTGAAAATCAGGGTTTTCGTGCGGAAATCACCCGGCTACGGCCATCCAGATCGGGCAGCACCACCAAAAGCTGCAGGCCTGCCTGTTCAAGCAGCGCGCAAACGGACGGCGCCTGTGTTGGCCCGATTTCCAGCAAAAGACGCCCGCCGGACAGCAGCCGCGCACCGGCCCCGGCTGCGATCCTGCGATAGGCATCAAGGCCGTCACCACCGGGCGTCAGGGCAAGAGGGGGATCCCAGTTCCGCACGTCGGGGGAAAGACCCGGCATTTCATCGGCCGCAATATAGGGCGGGTTCGACACGATCAGGTCATATCGGCCATCCACGGCGCTGAACCAGTCTGATTGCAGCAAGGTGACCCGGTGTGTCAGGTGCAGGGCCTGCGCGTTGGTGGCAGCCACGGCCAGCGCATCAGCCGAAATATCTGTGCCGGTGCCATGGGCCATGGGCATGTCGGCAAGGCAAGACAGCAGGATGCAGCCTGTGCCGGTGCCAAGGTCAAGCATCTTCACAAACGGCAGGCGCAGGGCTTCGGCCACCAGCACCTCGGTGTCAGGGCGGGGGTCGAGCGTGGCGTCGGTGAGGTGAAAATCATGTTTCCAGAAGGCGCGTCTGCCTGTGATCTTGGACACCGGGCGATGGTGGGCGCGGTCGGCAATGCTTGCATTAAGGCGCGCATCGGCTTCGGGGCTTATCGGGTCATCCAGCATCAAGGCGATACGATGGGCTGGCACGCCAAGCGCATGGGCGGCGAGTTTGCGGCTATCGCCTGCGGGGTCTTCGATCCCTGCTTTTGCCAGCATCGCAGTGGCCGCCTTGAGCGCGTCGCGCAGCATCATCCTTCCATCTCGGCCAGCTTTGCCGCCTGATCATTGGCGATTAGCGCATCGACGATCTCGCCCAGATCGCCGCCCATGATCTGCGGCAGGGCGTAAAGCGTGAGGTTGATGCGGTGGTCGGTCATGCGGCCTTGCGGGAAGTTATAAGTGCGGATGCGTTCGGACCGGTCGCCCGAGCCGACCTGCGCCTTGCGGTCGGCTGAGCGGGCATCATCAATGCGGGCGCGTTCCATCTCATACAGCCGGGCGCGCAGCACCTGCATGGCCAGTTCGCGGTTGCGGTGCTGCGATTTCTGGGCGGATGTGACGATGATGCCGGTGGGCAGGTGGGTGATGCGCACGGCGCTGTCGGTGGTGTTGACGTGCTGGCCCCCTGCCCCGGAGGCGCGCATCGTATCAATGCGGATGTCAGAGGCGGGGATGTGCAGGTCGATCTCTTCGGCCTCGGGCAGGACGGCGACGGTGGCGGCGGAAGTATGCACGCGGCCTTGCGTTTCGGTTTCCGGCACGCGCTGCACGCGGTGGACGCCGGATTCGAACTTCAGTTTCGAGAACACCCCTTCGCCCTTGATATGCACCGACACGTCCTTGATGCCGCCAAGGTCACTGTCCTGCTGATCAAGTACCTCCCAGCCCCAGCCCTGGCTTTCGGCGTATCGCTGATACATGCGCAGCAGGTCGGCCGCGAACAGCGCGGCCTCATCCCCCCCCGTGCCCGGGCGAATTTCCAGAATGGCGGGGCGGGCGTCGGCAGCGTCCTTGGGCAGCAGGGCCAGTTGCAGCCGCGCTTCCATTTCGGGGATGCGCGCCTTGAGGCGCGGGATATCTCGGGGTCCGCCAGCATCGCCTCGGCTTCGGAAAGGTCATCCAGCGCGCGGCGATAGGCGGCGATTTCGGCGGCGACAGGGCCAAGGTCGGAATATTCGCGGCTGAGCGTGGCGATTTCGGCGGGGGAAGCACCGGCGTTGAGCTTGGCTTCGAGGAATTCGAAGCGTTGGGTGATCTGGGCGAGT
>JALOSO010000177.1 GCA_025458385.1 Paracoccaceae bacterium
CGCCCATGCGGGGAAATCAAGCCTTCGTTGGCGGGTGTCAGTTTGCCGGAGGCGACAAAAGATCAGGCGGCAGTGCCGAGCCGATGGGCGCGGCGGCGGCCGGAACAGGTGCAGGCAGGCTGGCGGTTGGCGGTGCTTCGGTCGCAGCCAGGGCTGCGGCTGCCACGGCGGGGTCAATGTCGAACCATTCCGGATTTTCCAACAGCCAGCGTTCCACGGCCTTTGCTGCCGCATAGGACAATGCAGCCATCTGCTGCTCGCGCGTGCGCGTCAGGCCCGTGCCAATGACCGTTTCCTCGGAAAACGCTTCAAAGACAATCAGTTGCTTGCCTTCGGCATTCAGCTTTGTCTCGCTTGCATCGTCCCAGATATTCGCTGTGATCGCCAGAACCGATTTCGGCGCGGCGACAATCGGGATGCCCGGCGGGGCCAGCGCATAGGCATCAACCGAGATGCCGATGTTGTAAAGCCGATCGCCACTGTACCGGCCGAACCTGTCGGCCACGGCCTGTTCCACAGCGGCCTCCCACTCGGCGCCCGTCGCCTCGCGCGAGATGGGCACCTTTTGCATGTTGTCAGTCACCACCACATTCAGCCCAAGGGCAAAGGCCCCCAGCGGCACAGGGGGATCAGCAAGATCATTCTTGGCGCAGGCCACAAGGGCGGTCAGCGCCATCAGCAGGATCATGGGTCGGAACATCAGGCGCGTTTCCATCGGTGGGTGGTGACAGCGATAGCCTGCCTGCCGGGTCCGTGCAATGACGCTTGCGTGACCACGGGCCATTGGCCTTTTTCGCAAAGCGACTATGTTTGGCATATGGATGACCTGCGCCCCACACCGCCCACCGTTCCCGCCCGCGTGCCCCTGTCCAACACGCCGCTTGGCATCTTTGGCAGCCTGAAAGCGGGGCGTGAAAATGTGCTGCTGCTGATCCCCGAGGTGGCCACGCGCGCGCCGATCCTGTCAGGCCGCACCGTAAAACGCTGGCATATGGTGATGGACCCTGAGGCGCTGCGCCGTATCCTGCGCGACCGGGTTGAGGATTATCCGAAATCCGTGGTGACCAAGCTGATCCTGGAACCAGCGATTGGGGACAGCCTGTTCGTCGCCGAAGGGCAGCAATGGCTGTGGCAGCGGCGCACGGCGGCCCCGGTGTTTTCGCATCGCAATGTGGCGGCGCTGGCCCCGGTGATGACTGCGGCCGCCGAACGCGCCTCGGCCCGGATTGCGGCCTCGGTCGGGCGGGCGGCTGATCTGTTTGACGAAATGGTCACGGCGACGTTCGAGGTGATCTCGGACGTGACCTTTTCGAATGGCGAGGGGTTTGACCGTGCCTCGGTGCACAAGGCGATTGAGCAGTATATCAGCCAGACGGCGAAGGTTTCCTTGCTGGATATCATCGGCGCGCCACCTTGGGTGCCGCGTCCGGGGCGGATGATCGCCGGTTCGGCGATGAAGGATATGAAGCGCGTGGCGGATACGGCGATTGATGCGCGCCGGGCCGAAGGCGCGAAACAGGTGCCTGATCTGCTCGATCTGCTGCTGGCCGGTGAGGACCCGAAATCCGGCCGCCAGATGACGACGGCAGAACTGCGCGACAACTTGCTGACCTTCATCGTGGCAGGGCACGAAACCACGGCGCTGACGCTGTCTTGGGCACTGTATCTATGTGCGTTCGATCAGGATGTGCAGGCGGCCGCGCGCGAGGAGGCGCAAAGCGTTCTGGGCGAAAGGGCAGCGACTGCGGCCGATGTGATGAATTTGCCGCTGACGCGCCGCATTGTGGATGAAACGCTGCGCATGTATCCGCCGGCGGCCTTCCTGTCGCGCACGGCACAGGCGCAGGATGAACTCTGCGGCCGCGAGGTGCGCCCCGGCGATACCGTCATCCTGCCCATTTATGCACTGCACCGCCACCATGACCTGTGGCCCGAACCTGACCGTTTTGACCCTGCGCGCTTTGCCGACCCCAAGGCGATTGACCGTTTCGCCTATCTGCCCTTTGGCGATGGCCCGCGCATCTGCATTGGCGCCAATTTCGCGCTGCAAGAGGCCGTGATCATCCTTGCCACGTTGCTTGCGCGCTTTCGCTTTACCCGCATTCCGGGGCGCGAGCCGAAACCCGTCATGATCCTGACGCTGCGCCCGGAAGGCGGTGTGTGGCTGGGGGTGGAGCGTGCCTGAGACTTAGCCGCAAATCCCCTGCAGCGCCGCCCAGTCATCATCGCTCAGCACCGCGTCATGCGCGGCACCGTCGGCCGCGCGCGCGGACACGGCCCTGCCTGCGGTGTCCGGGTGCGTTGACAGGTATTCCGGCAGGTCGATCCCTTTGCCATCCAGCGATTCAAAGAAATCCGCCAGCCCGGCAGTGCCGATGCCCGTGTCGTTCAGCAACCGGTAGGCAAAGGCATCGGCGGCGGCCTCTGCCTCGCGCGTGTAGCTGGCGGACAGGACCTGATCCCCCATCACGGCAATCAAAGCCCCCCCGGTCGCGTCGCCCAGAAGCAAGGACAATATCCCCGCCGACCCGACCGCCCGGAAGGCCAGCCGCGTCGGATCGCGTGCCTCGACATGGCCGATTTCATGGGCCAGTACACCGGCCACTTCGGCAGGCGACCCGGCCCCATCCAGCAATCCGCGCAATATCACCAATTGCCCGCCTGGGGCTGCAAAGGCATTGATCATCGGGTGATCGAACACCTGCAGATGAAGGTCATAACGTAGGTTCTGACCCGTGGTCAGGCGTTGTTCAAGCCGCGCAAGGGCTGCAAGGCCTGCGGGGTCATTGCAGGCCAGTGTGCCATCAGCGCCCCCCAGATACTGTTCCATGTTCGCAACCACAAGCTGCCCGAAAGCCACTTCGCGTTCGATCGGCAGGCGTTCTGCCAACGTGTCGGACAGGCGCGGCAGGATCACGAAGACGATGGCGGCAACGGCCCCCAAGGCCGCCGTGGTGCGCCAGATCACCCGGCCCCAAGTGCCGGGACGCAGATCACGCGCGCCCAGTGCGGGCGCACTGGCGCGGACCCAATCAGCCACCGGCCCCGGCTGCAGCACAAGGCGGGCCGGATCGCGGGGCTGTTCGTCATCTGTATCGGCCCGCAGGGTCAGCACCAGCGGGCCGCGTGTATCCTTGCGGGCACCGGCCTGCGCGCGGATCCGGTCCAGCCGCCAGAAAAACGGCTTTCCCGGCGGATCGAGCGGCGTGATGGACAGGTATTCGCCCTGCCCGGTCACGCTCACGGTATGGCTTTTGGCGGTCTCGCCATCAAAATACGCGCCCTTTGCCGGAAAGTCGGGGCGCGAAGCCATCAGATCGCCCCGCCCCAATCCAGCGCATCGGCAAAGCCTTCGGCATCAGCGCCCTTATCCGTCACACGCTGGCGGATCGCATCCAGCGCGGGCACATTCACCAGCGCGGTCGTGCCCACGATGTGCCGGATGATCGGTTCCGTGATGAAAGCCATGATCATCGCCCCCAGCAGGGTCAGAAACCCAAGGTAGCCAATAGCCGCCACGATGCCCACCGCAGTAAGCGCCGACAGCGATGCCTCGCCGCCCTCCAGTATCATGGCGCGCACGAGGCCGCCAAATACGGCCGCCACGATGGCAAAGACCACGCCTGCGACAATGGCAATGAACAGATAGCCAAGAATAACCCGCCCCAGCACCGTGCTGGTTTTCGGATTGGCCTGAAAGGTGATGTCCCCACCCAGCTGCTTGTTGCGCGTCAGATAGGCAAATCCCTGCACATAATAGCTGAAATAACCAACCAGCAGCCACAGATAGCCCACCACGATGATAAGCGGGACGAGCGACCCTGCGCCGGAAAAGGCCGCGATGCCCCCCCCGCCGATCAGGACTGCAAGCCCGATCAGCACATGCTTGTAGGGCCCGTACATCGCCGTCCACTTGCCGCCTTGGGCAAAGCGCGTGTCGCCATACCAGCTGCGGTTTGTCATCCACGCCTCCAGCTTGTAGGTCATCAGCGGCCAGAGCAGACCCGCCGTCAGGATCGTGGCAATCAGCAGCCCGATGCCGCGCAGCACATAGCCGCCCGCCGCTTTCTCCATGCCAAAGCGGATGCCGCGAAACCGGGTGCGCGCCAGTTTATAGCGGCGCGAGCGGTATTGCGCGAAGAACAGCAGGGGGGCCAGCGCGAAAAGCGAGGCATAGATGACCGCCAACTGCATCAGGATTTCGGCCTGCGTGCGCGGCTGGAACACGAAATACAGCCCGAACTGGAACAGCACCAGCTGCACCACGGCCAGATAGACAGCCAGCACCACCACCGCCACCAGAAAGCCCAGAAACTTTTCCAGCCCCGTGCCCGTGTATTCAAACCCGTCGGGCCCCAGCCGCGTGTTCGCCCAGAAATACCGCCGCAGCCGCGTCTTGGCCCAGAACCGGTAAATGCCCAGCGTGATCAGGCTTAAGACCCCCGTGCGCAAGGCAAGGCCGAACACGCCTGAATCCGGCGCTGCGTAATTGCCCCTTGCGACCTGTGGTTGTGCTTCCATCGTCATATGATCTGCCCCTGCTTTTGGTTGCGACGGACTAAACCCTAGACTTATGGCTAAAATTTGTTGTCTCTGGGGAAACCGCGTGGGGCCATGCGGCCTGCGGTCGCACGCGCGGCCTGCCATTCCGAAAGGTCCGGTTCCGTGCGTGTGCGCCCTGCCGGATCAAGCCATGAAAGCCCGTTTGCCAGCACGAATGTCGTGGCATCCGCCAGGCCGCCATCCTTGTACTTTTGCAACCTTACACCCTTGCCCTTGGCCATTTCCGGCAGGTCAGCCAGTGCAAAAACCAACATTTTGCGATTGTCGCCCACCACGGCCACATGGTCACCCGCCACGCGCTTGCACAGCGCCAGCCGCACGTCATCGCGCGTGGTCAGCACCGCCTTGCCCGCGCGCGTCTGCGCCAGAACCTCATCCGACGGCACCACAAACCCATCGCCTGCCGTGCTAGCCACCAGCAGCTTCTCACCCGCCCGCCAGATCATCAGATCAACGATGTCCGTATCATTCGGCAGATCAACCATCAGGCGAACCGGTTCACCCATGCCGCGCCCGCCCGGCAGGGTTGCACCCGCCAGCGTGTAGAACCGCCCATTCGCCGCGATGAGCAAAATCTTGTCCGTGGTTTCGGCGTGGAACGCGAATTTCGGCCCGTCGCCATCCTTGAACTTCTGCTCCGCGCTCAGGTCCACATGCCCTTTCATAGCGCGTATCCAGCCCATCTTAGAGCAGACCACCGTGATCGGCTCACGTTCGATCATCGCTTCCAGCGGCACGTCCACTGCCTCACCCGCCTCGGCCAGCAGCGTGCGCCGCGCGCCCCCTGCGCTGTCCTTGCCAAACAGCTTGCGGATGCCGTCCAGATCCTTGCTGATCTGCTTCCACTGCAGGCGCGGATTGGCCAGCAGGTCATCTAAGGACGCGCGTTCCTTCATCAGCGCATCGCGTTCGGCCAGAAGCTCCATCTCTTCCAGCCGCCGCAAGCTGCGCAGCCGCATGTTCAGGATGGCTTCCGTCTGCACTTCCGTCAGTTCGCCCTCGCCCGGCCCCGGGCTGCGATAGTCCCGCTCGGACGTCGCCCGCACATGCGCCACGCCCCATGCCTCGCGCATCAGCGCGGCTTTCGGGTCATCGTCGTAACGGATGATGTCGATCACCCGGTCAAGGTTCAGGAAGGTCAGGATGAAGCCTTCCAGAATCTCCAGCCGGTGGTCGATCTTGTCGATCCGGTGCTGGCTGCGCCGGATCAGCACGTCGCGCTTGTGGTCAAGGAAAGCCCGCAGGCATTCCTTAAGCGAGCATACCTTCGGCACCCGCCCGTCGATCAGCACGTTCATGTTCAGCGAAAAGCGCGTCTCAAGGTCCGAATTGCGGAACAGCATGCCCATCAGCATGTCCGCATCCACCGTCCGCGCCCGCGGTTCCAGCACGATGCGCACGTCATCGGCGGATTCGTCGCGCACATCTGCCAGCAGCGGCACCTTCTTCAGCTGGATCAGTTCCGCCAGCTTTTCGATCAACCGCGATTTCGGCACCTGATAGGGGATTTCCGAAATGACAATCTGCCACGTCCCCCGGCCCAGATCCTCGACCGCCCATTTCGCCCGCAGCCGGAAGCTGCCCCGCCCCGTGCGGTACGCCTCCAGAATCGCATCCCGGCTTTCCACCAGCACGCCCCCTGTTGGGAAATCCGGCCCCGGCACATGGCCCACCAGCGCCTCATCCGTCAGGTCCGGGTCAGCGATCATCGCCTGACAGCCTGCGATCAGCTCATCCAGGTTATGCGGCGGGATGTTCGTGGCCATGCCCACCGCAATCCCGCTTGACCCATTCGCCAGCAGGTTCGGGAACGCCGCCGGCATCACCACCGGTTCTTCCAGCGTGCCATCGTAATTCGGGCGGAAGTCCACGGCGTTTTCCGCCAGCCC
>JALOSO010000178.1 GCA_025458385.1 Paracoccaceae bacterium
GCCAGCGCCACGAACAGATGGTCCGCATGCCGCGCGAGGTCCACCGCATCCGGGATATAGCGCCACCCCTCTGCCCCCGCCTTCGCTGACCGCGCGGAATAAGCGATGTCCATCCCGAACCCCTGCAAGCGCCTGCCAATCGCCATGCCGATCCGCCCAAGGCCCAGAATCCCCGCCCGCGTGCCCGAAACCTTGCGCGTCAGCGGGAACATCCCCTTGGCCGCCCAGTCGCCCGACCGCACCCATTGCTCTGCCGCCCCCGTGCGCCGCACCAGTGCCAACAGCATCGCCACCGCGATATCCGCCACATCCTCTGTCAGCACGTCCGGCGTGTTCGACACCCGGATGCCCCGCGCCCGGCAACTGTCCAGATGCACCGCATCATAGCCCACGCCGAACACGCTGATCATCTGCAGGTTCGGGCAGGCTGCAATCATCGCCGCAGACGCCCCCAGATCACCCCGCGTCGCAATCGCCTGCACCTGCGGGCCGTGCGTGGCAAGGAACGCGTCCTTGTCCGCAGCCTCCCACCAGCGGTGCATGGTAAAGGCCGCGTCCAGCGGTATCTGGTCCCAGTCGGGATAGGGGCCAACTTGCAGGACATGGGGTTTGGACATGGGCGGCCTCGTGGGTCTTGACAGGTCTTGTTATCGATAACATAAACAAAGCCGACAGCACTTGTCGAGTGCGAAGTGAAAAGGATGCGCCGCGTGGGATACCAGCTTTTTGATCTGACAGGCCGCCGTGCGCTGATCACCGGATCGTCGCAGGGCATTGGCTTTGCCTTGGCGCAAGGGTTGGCTGCGGCGGGCGCGCAGGTGGTGCTGAACGGGCGGGATGCGGGCAAACTCGCAGCGGCAGCCGCGCAGATAGCGGGGGCCGAGGTGCTGGCCTTTGACGCCACCGATCATGCGGCCGTGCGGGCAGCGGTGGACGGGTTTGAAGGCGCGGGGCGGCCGATCGACATTCTGGTCAACAACGCCGGCATGCAGCACCGTGGCCCGTTGGAGGAGTTTCCGGCAGATGCGTTCGAACGCCTGCTGCAGACCAATATCGCCAGCGTATTCCATGTGGGCCAAGCGGTTGCGCGGCACATGATCGCGCGGGGGCGCGGGCGGATCATCAACATCGCCTCGGTGCAAACCGCACTCGCCCGCCCCGGCATTGCGCCCTATACGGCCACCAAAGGTGCCGTCGGCAACCTGACCAAGGGCATGGCCACCGATTGGGCCAAACACGGCCTCAACTGCAACGCCATCGCGCCGGGGTATTTTGACACGCCGCTGAATGCAGCATTGGTGGCGGACCCGACCTTCAGCGCATGGCTGGAAAAGCGCACGCCTGCGGGGCGGTGGGGTAAGGTCGAGGAGTTGCAGGGGGCGTGCATTTTCCTTGCGTCGGATGCAGCGAGCTTTGTGAACGGGCATATCCTTTATGTGGATGGCGGGATCACGGCCTCGCTATGACGCTGCGCGTGGTGATCATGGGCGTGTCGGGCTGTGGCAAATCTTCAGTGGGTGAAGGGCTGGCGGCTGTGTTGGGCATTCCCTACCGCGATGGCGATGATCTGCATCCTGCTGCAAACGTTGACAAAATGCGCGCGGGCGTGGCGTTGACGGATGATGACCGCTGGCCGTGGCTGGACCGGGTGGCAAGCGTGCTGGCAGATGAGGCGCCGGTGATCGTGGGCTGTTCGGCGCTGCGGCGCATCTACCGTGACCGTATCCGCACCGGCGCGGGCGGGCCGGTGCGGTTTGTGCATCTGACAGGCAGCCGCGCGGTTATTCTGGCGCGGATGGCGGCGCGCAAGGGGCATTACATGCCGACATCGCTGCTGGACAGCCAGTTCGCCACACTGGAGGTGCCGGGCCCGGATGAGGCGCTGGCCGTGGAGATTGACCAACCCTTGGCAGGCATCATCGCCGCCATCCTGCCGCATCTGAAAGGAACCCAGACATGAGCGTTGCCTTGATCGGAGCGGGGGCCATGGGCGGTGCCATCGGCGCGCGGCTGCTGGCTACGGGCACGGCGCTGACGGTGTTTGATCTGGACGCGGAAAAGGTGGCGGCGCTGGTGGCGCTTGGGGCAACGGCGGCCCCTTCGGCGGCAATGGCCGCCAAGGGTGCGCAGGCCGTGATCCTGTCGTTGAACGCAGCCCACACCGTGCGGGCGGCGGTGTTCGGGCCGGGTGGCGTGGCTGATGGCGCGGCCAAGGGTACGCTGCTGATTGACATGTCATCCATTGACCCTGCGGCGACCAAGGCGCTGGCGGCTGATGCGGCCGACAAGGGCCTACGCTGGGTGGACAGCCCCTTGTCGGGCGGCATTCCGAAGGCGGCCACGGGCGCGTTGACGCTGATGCAAGGCGGCGCGCCGGAAGATGTGGCGGCGGCACAGGCGGTGCTGGCGCAGGTGGCATCCAACCAGACGCACATGGGCGGACCGGGGGCGGGACAAACGACGAAGCTGATCAATCAGGTGCTGTGCGGCCTTGGCTTTCTGGCGGTGGCCGAGGCCACGGCGCTGGCCGAGGCGGCGGGCGTGGACGCCGCCGCCATCCCCAAGGCGCTGGCCGGCGGCAGGGCCGACAGCGCCATCCTGCAGGAATACATGCCCCGCATGGCCGCGCGCGATTACCGCCGCACCGGGCGGATTGACAACATGGTCAAGGACCTCAATGGTGCCGCCGACCTTGCCCGCCTGACCCACACCCCCATGCCGCTGACCGCCCTTTGTGCCGAAATCCACCGCATGCTGACGGCGGCGGGCCTGGGCGGTGAGGATCAGGCCGCCCTGATGGAATTCTTCAAGACAGCCGGAAAGGACCAGCCCCAATGATCACCCGCTACGCCCTGTTCGAAGGCAGCCTGCACGAGGGCCACACGGAGGCCTTTCGCGCCGATGTGTTGGCTGAAATGCTGCCCGTCTGGCAGCGCTTTCCCGGTGCGCTGGCCATCCACGTGACCTTTGCCGAAGGCCGCGATGACGGCGCGCCGGAATACCCGCTGATCCTTGCCATCGACTGGCCCGATATGGCCACCGTCAACGCCTTTCTCGCCCATCCCATCCGCATGGAAGGCCGCGCCGCAACCGAATCCGTCCTCGCCCGCCACTTTACCGGGCGCATCCATCACCACGTGACCACCGCCCACAGCTTTGCCCCGGTCTAGGGCGCTGGACTGGATTTCCATCAGGGTTAACGATACCACTGCACCATGACCACCGTCCGCAAAGCCCCGACCATGGCCGATGTCGCCCGCCTTGCGGGGGTATCACCCATGACGGTCAGCCGGGCCTTCAAGCGCGACAGTTCCGTCAGCGAGACCACGCGCGAGGCGATCCTGCAGGCGGCCGACGGCATCGGCTATGTCTTTGATGCAACAGCGTCGAACCTGCGGTCGCAAAAGACCGATTTCGTCGCCGTCACGATTCCATCGATCAACAATGCAAACTTTGCCGAAACCCTGCGCGGCCTGTCCGAAGGGCTCAAGGCGCGGGGGTTGCAGACCCTGCTGGGCTACACCGATTATGATATCGCGGAGGAGGAACGCCTGATCGAGCAGTTGCTGCGCCGCCGGCCCGAAGCGATTGTTGTCACCGGTGGCCGCCATACGCCCCGCGCCCGGCGCATGCTGCAGAATGCCGGGATCCCGGTGATCGAGACATGGGATCTGCCGGAAACCCCGATCGGGCATGTGGTTGGCTTTTCCAACGCGGCCGCGGTGCGCAGCATGGTTGATCATTTCGTGGCACAGGGGCAGTCGCGCATCGCCTTTATCGGCGGCGATGCCGACCGCGATACACGCGGCACTGACCGCCGCATCGGCTTTGTCGCGGCCATGCGCGCCCATGGCCTTGACGCCACACGCCTGATCGCCGCAGGACCGCCGCCGATTTCCATGCGTGAAGGCAGCGCCGCGATGGGACGTCTGCTTGACACAATGCCTGATACGCAAGCCGTGATCTGCGTGTCTGACCTGTCAGCCTTCGGGGCGCTGACCGAATGCCAGCGGCGCGGGGTGGATGTGCCGGGGCAGATCTGGATCGCAGGCTTTGGCGATTACGAGATTGCCGAGGTGGCCGTACCCGCCCTGACCACGATCAACCCTTTCCCGCGCGACATTGGCGCGCAAACTGCGGCGCTGATCCTTGATGTACTGGATGGCCGGCAGACAAATGCCGCGCATATTGCCATCCAGCCTGCCTTGCTGATCCGCCAGTCAAGCCGCTGAAGCAGCGCACCACCTTCTGCGGTCAGGCGGCAGTAGCGGCGGCAGGAAAGACGATCCGTGCGCGCAATCCCCTGCCGGAGCGTCCCTGCTCCAGCTGCAGATGCGCCCCGAACAGCGCCGAGATTTCCGACGCTATCGCCAGGCCAAGGCCCATGCCACTGGTCTGGTTGGCCTGCAGGGTCGGCAGTGGCCGCGCCTTGCCGACCCCGGCCCCTTCGGCAATCTCGCGCTGCCGGGGTGACAGACCGGGGCCGTCATCCTCGACCTCCAGCACAAGCTGATCCTTGGAGCGCAACACCCGCACTGTCACCACCGCCCCCTTGCCCGCATAGCTGACCGCATTTGAAAGAAGGTTGTTCAGCAATTCGGCCAGCAGCACCGGATCGGCCGCTGCCATCGCACTGTCCAGCCCGTCAAAGCCCAGGTCGATATCTGCCTGCAGCGCAAACGGCACCATTTCCACCGTCACGTCCTTGGCAATCGCCGCCACATCCACCGGCTGCAACACGCCTGCCCCGCTGCTGGCGTCAACCCGCGCCAGGACAAGAAGCTGCGCCAACACCCGTTCGGCCCGTGCCAGCGCAACACTGGCCTTGTCGCGTGCCTGTGCGGCGGAATCAGCGGCGGTACTGCGGTCCATCAGGGCAAGCTGCGTGCGCACGACGGCAAGCGGGGTGCGCAATTGATGGCTTGCATTGCCGGTAAAGTTGCGCAGGGCATCCAGCGCCGTCTGCAGACGCGCCATGAACGAATTGATGGCCGCCACCAGCGGCTCCACCTCCTCGGGCGTATTGGCCGTCACGGGGCGCAGATCGCCGGGGGACCGCAGCGCAATCACATCGCCCAACCGTTCAAGCGGCCGCAGCGCCACGGTCACCGCCACCCAGACCAGCGCGCTGACCCCCAGGATCAACACCGCCAGCCGCGCCGCAGACCGCCACAGGATCGCCCGTGCCAAGGCCGCCCGCGCGCGTGTCGATTCCGCCACCGTGACGGCAAAGGCAATAGACCTCGCCCCGGTCGAAATCTCGCGCCGCAGGGTGGCGCTGCGGATACCGACCTGACCATAGGTTCCGTCCGCGAATGACACGCCATCCGCCACATCCCCGGCGACAATGGGCAAATCATCATATCCGGTCAGAAAATGCCCAGACGGGCCATCAACGCGGTAGAACACCTTGTCCTGCGCCGTCGATGTCAGCATCTCGAGCGAGGAATAGGGGATGTCCACCTCAAGCCCGCCGCTGGCATCCACCGTCACCCGTTCGGCGATGGCCAGCGCCGATCCGATCAGAACCCGGTCTGACACGCCTTGCGCCGTGCGCAGGGCCTCTCGCCAGGTATCAGCCAGCGCAATCAAGCCCAATGTCATGGTGGCCAGCAACAACCACAACAGCAGGCGGCGGCGCAGCGAATAGGGTTTCATGCAGGGTCCGCCGGTTTTTCCAGCAGATAGCCGATGCCCCGCACCGTGCGCAGTGTCAGACCATAGGGCTGCAGCCGCCGCCGCAGACGCGAGATATACTGCTCGATCGCATTGTCGGACAGGATGTCTTCAAGTGAGGTCAGCGATTGCACAATCGCCTCTTTGGCAACCACCTTGCCTGCCCGCGTCAGCAACAGTTCCAGCAGCGCCCTTTCGCGTGGCGGCAGGTCCAGCATCTGGCCATGCGCCGAAAACTGCCGTGTCGTGAGGTCAAGCTGCATGGGCCCCAACGTGACAGTTGATGACCGCAGTCCCGCCTGCCGCCGCAGCAAAGACCGCACCCGCGCCTCGAATTCGCGAATGTCAAACGGCTTTGCCATATAGTCATCGGCCCCAAGATCCAGACCCTTGACCCGGTCCTCTGCCGCGCCGCGCGCCGTCAGGATCATCACGGCCGCCCGGTTGCCCTGCGCCCGCACCGCCCGCAGCACCGAAAGCCCGTCAAGTGCCGGCAGGTTCAGATCAAGGATCATCAGATCAAACTGCTCTGCCGCAACCAGGGTGCGCGCCGCCTCGCCATCATGCACACAGTCGACCGCATAGCCCGACGAGACCAAAAGCGAGGTCAGCGCCTCGGCCAGTGGCAGATCATCCTCGACCAGCAACAGGCGCATGCCCAGCCTTTCCTTCCCCCCGTGCGCCTTGCAGGTTAGGCCGCAACTCTGCCGTTGTGAACTGCCAGATCATCAGGCAGGTTTTCAACATGCTTAGCCTTGCCCGAACCCTTTGCGCCGACGCTTGACAACCATCTTGCTGTGCCACTGATCGCGGGGTTTCAGGCGCAATATCCCGATGTTGCCGTGCGCTATGAAGACCTGCTTTCAGGCGAGGTTTCGGCGCGTGTCATCCACGAAACCGATACGGGCCAGCCGACGGCGGATTTCATCTTTTCGGCGGCCATGGACCTGCAACTGAAACTGGCCAATGATGGGTATGGGCAACCTGTGGCCGTGGCGGCCGCACAGGGCTGGCCCGCATGGGCCAAGTGGCAGGACACCGCCTTTGCCCTGACGTTTGAACCCGCCGTGCTGGTCTATCACAAACCGTCCTTTCCCGATGGCCCGCCGCAGTCGCGGCTGGAGCTGCTGGAATGGCTGGCGCGCGCGCCAGCCGACATGACCGGGCGCATTGGCACCTATGATGTTGAAAGGTCCGCCGTGGGGTATCTGTTCCTTGCGCGCGATGCCGAACATTTCCCGGATGTCTGGACCATGCTGCAGGCCATGGGCCGTGCCGGCTTGCAGACCTATCCCACGTCACAGGATATCATCGACCGCGTTGCCGACGGGCGGCTGGTGCTGGGCTATAACATCCTTGGATCCTATGCCGCTGGTCAGGCGCGACGGGCCCCCGATCTGGGCATGGTCTTGCTGCGCGATTATACCGTTGTCGTCTCGCGCGTGGCGCTGGTTCCGCGCGGGGCAGCCTCACCCGATCTGGGCCGCGCCTTTCTGGCCTATCTGATGAGTGCGCAAGGCCAGGGCCTGCTGTCGGAAAAGCTGCGCCTGCCCTCGGTCAGCCTAGAGGTGTCAGGCGCGGGCAGTGGCGCTGCGATGCAGGCGGCCCTGGGGGATCAGTTGCGGCCGGTCGCCGTCAGCCCTGGCGTTCTGGTCTATCTTGATCAGGCCAAACGCCGGCGCCTTTTGCGCCTTTGGCGCGAGGCGCTGGCCATCGAATGACCATGTCAGCTTCCTGACAGGTTTTTGTGCTGCACTTTGACACAAGGGGGGCACGAGGAGGTGCCGCCCCGGCAAATCGGCACAAAAACCGTGCCTTGGGAGGAGAATCACCATGAAACACATGCTTTGCAGCGTTGCCTTTACACTTGCGCTTGCCCTGCCTGCGGCGGCCGACGACTATATGATCATGGCCCCTGCGGCCCCCGGCGGCGGCTGGGACAGCACGGCCCGCGCCATGCAAGAGGTGATGCAGGCCGAAGGCATTGCAGCATCCGTGCAGGTGCAGAACGTGCCGGGTGCCGGTGGCACGGTGGGGCTGGCACAGTTTGCCTCGTCGGCTTCGGGCGATGCCAGCCAACTGATCGTCGGCGGCTATGTGATGGTCGGCGCGATCCTGACCAATGAATCGCCGGTCAGCCTGGCCGATGTCACACCGATTGCGCGCCTGACGGGCGAGGCCGTGGGCATTGCCGTGTCAAGCTCCAGCCCGATCCAGAACATCAATGAACTGGTCGAGATGATGAAGGCCGATCCGGGTGCTGTGTCCTGGGCGGGCGGTTCGGCCGGTGGCGTGGACCATATCACCGTGGGCCTGCTGGCCAAGGCGGCCGGCGTGGACCCGACCAAGATCAACTATGTGGCGTTCTCTGGCGGGGGTGAGGCATTGGCGGCCATTCTGGGCAATCAGGTGACGGTCGGCATTTCCGGCGTGGGTGAATTCCTGCCACAGGTCGAGGCAGGCACCATGCGCATGCTGGCAGTTTCCACGGCGGACAAGTGGCCGGGCACGGATGCGCCGACGCTGATGGAATCAGGCTATGACGTGAACGTGCAGAACTGGCGCATGGTTGCCGCAGCACCCGGCCTGTCAGACGAACAGAAGGCCGCCGTCGCCGCCGACATCGACGCGCTGGTGAATTCGGCAGGCTGGCAGGCCACGCTCGAGGCCAAGGGCTGGGCGAATACCTATCTGGCAGGGGCTGACTTTGACGCGCAGCTTGCGACCGAGATCGAAGCGACGACCGCCGTCCTGAAGGACATCGGCCTGGTGAAATGAGCGGGCCTTCTCCTGCAAGCGAGCGTCGCCCCGATGGGGCGGCGTTCATCATCGCCATCTTGCTGGCCGGGCTGGGTGCGCTGCTGATCTGGCAGGGCCAGTCGTTGCCCGACAAGGGCGGATACGCCGGGATCGGTTCCGGCGATTTGCCGGTGTTCGTCGGCGCCGGGCTGTGGTTGCTGGCGGCAGCCCATGTCTGGAAAGGGCTGAAAGGGCGGCACCCGGATGCCCGCATCCCGCCGCAACAGGTTTTCCCGGTAATCCTGATCGTGGGCGGCCTTGCACTGCAACTTGCCTTGCTGCGTCTGGTGGGCTTTTCCATCGCCTCGGGCCTGCTGTTTGCCTGCACGGCGGCGGCCTTTGGCAAGCG
>JALOSO010000179.1:0-1125 GCA_025458385.1 Paracoccaceae bacterium
GGCGTGGTGAATTCGGGGCCAGAGGCGAGCCGCCTCTTGCGCGAACTGGTGGCGGGCACGGATTTCCCGATCACCTCGACGCTGATGGGGCTGGGAAGCTATCCGGCATCCGGCAAGAACTGGATCGGCATGCTGGGGATGCATGGCCTCTATGAGGCGAACCTCGCAATGCACGGCTGCGATCTGATGATCAACGTGGGCGCGCGGTTCGATGACCGGATCACGGGGCGGATCAAGGATTTCAGCCCGGGGTCGAAGAAGGCGCATATCGATATTGATCCGTCATCGATCAACAAGGTGATCCATGTGGATGTGCCGATCGTGGGCGATGTCACGGAAGTGCTGCGCGAGGTGATCCGCCAGTGGAAGGCGCGGGGGTCAAAGACCAACAATGCAGGCGTGAAGCAGTGGTGGGCGAAGATCAACGAATGGCGGGCGGTGAAATGCCTGACCTACAAGAATTCGGCGACGGTCATCAAACCGCAATACGCGCTGGAACGGCTGGAAGCGCTGACCAAGGGGATGGACCGCTACATCACCACCGAAGTGGGCCAGCACCAGATGTGGGCGGCGCAGTTTCTGGGGTTCGAGGACCCGAACCGCTGGATGACATCTGGCGGGCTGGGGACGATGGGCTACGGCCTGCCGGCCTCGATCGGCGTGCAGATCGCGCATCCGGAGGCCTTGGTCATCAACGTGGCAGGTGAGGCATCCTGGCTGATGAACATGCAGGAAATGGGCACGGCGATGCAGTTCCGCGCGCCGGTCAAGCAGTTCATCCTGAACAACGAACGCCTTGGCATGGTGCGCCAGTGGCAGGAATTGCTGCACGGCGAGCGCTACAGCCAAAGCTGGTCAGAAAGCCTGCCTGATTTCGTGAAGCTGGCAGAGGCGTTCGGCTGCAAGGGCATCAAATGCGATGATCCCAAGAACCTTGACGACGCGATCATGGAAATGCTGCGCTATGACGGGCCGGTGATCTTTGATTGCCTTGTGGAAAAGCACGAAAACTGCTTCCCGATGATCCCATCCGGCAAGCCGCATAACGAGATGCTGCTGGGAGACGCGGATACGCAAGGGGTGATTGGCGCCAAAGGGGCGGTGCTGGTGTAATCGGGCGGACCG
>JALOSO010000179.1:1169-11668 GCA_025458385.1 Paracoccaceae bacterium
ATTGAAAGGGGCAGCCTGATGTCGGCGCTCAATATCAAACGCGGCTCGACCAGCCATTCGGCCTATGACCTGCGTGATCCGAATGCGGCGGTTGTGGAAACCCACACCTTGGCCGTTGTGGTGGACAACGAAAGCGGTGTTCTGGCGCGGATCATCGGGCTGTTTTCGGCGCGGGGCTATAACATCGAAAGCCTGACAGTGGCGGAGGTGGACCATCAGGGGCACCGGAGCCGGATTACGGTGGTCACACGCGGCACACCTTCGGTGATCGTGCAGATCAAAAGCCAGCTGGAGCGCATGGTGGTGGTGCACGAGGTGCATGATCTGACGGCGGAAGGGCCTGCGGTGCAGCGGGAACTGGCGCTGTTCAAGGTGGCGGGGCGTGGCGAGCACCGGATCGAAGCCTTGCGGCTGGCCGAGATTTTCCGGGCGAATGTGGTGGATTCGACGCTGGAATCCTTCGTGTTCGAGATCACCGGCACGCCGGAAAAGATTGATGCCTTTGGCGATCTGATGCGCCCCTTGGGCCTGCTGGAAATGGCGCGCACAGGTGTGGCGGCGCTGTCGCGCGGTGTCTAGGCCAACGCGACCCGCCCAAAGCGCAAGAGCCCTTTGGGCGGGTGGGATCTCAAAGCACCGAAGCGGGCGGCACGACCAGACGTTGGCCCACCTGCAACTGGTCCGGGCTGGGCAGCAGGGCGCGGTTTGCCTCGAAGATCACCGGGAAATACACGGCATCGCCATAGAACTTTTGCGCGATCGACCCAAGGCTGTCACCTGTGGCCACCGTGTAGAACTGGTTTGATGTGCTGTCACCAATGGCAGAGGCCGTCACCCGCACCTCGACCCCGTCACCGCCAGCGACAACATCGGCCGGATCGACCTGTTCCGCCGCACCCGAGGCGACCTGCGCCTTGGTCACGAGGGTTGACAGCAGCACCGCCGTATCCACCCGACCATCGGCCGTGACCAGCGCCGACGGCACCGTGATGGCCCCACTGCCGGCCGCCTCGTTCAGCAGCGCGTCGATGTAGGCATCTGGCTTGCCGGCGCGCAGGGCCTCGACCACCAGACCTTCCAGCGTCGGCGCCGGGGTTGCCGCATCCTGCCCGCGGATCGCCGCCAACCCGGCCAGCGCCGTGTTGGACATGTCTTGCAACGCTGCATCCTGTGGGGCCATCGCGGCTTTGGGGATGATGGCAAGTTCGGCCAGAATGGTGCTGGTCGTGCGGTCAAGCCCCGCGTCACCGCCGCGCACCACCGGCTTGGCCAGACGGCCACCAGACGCCACCGCAGCGGGGTCTGTCGCGGCAATCAGCGCTGTTGCATCGGATGCATCGGCGGCGGCCACCACCGCAAGGGCGGGTGGCGGCGCCGCCATCGCGGCAACCTCGGCTTCGCTGTCCTCTGGCGCAACGGCAGGGGCCGCTGCGACCGCCGGGGTGCCGCTGGCAGGCTGGGCCGCCGATTCGACGGGCGATGCGCGCAGCCAGTTCCACAGCGTCAAAGGTGCGCCGGTCAACAGCGTGACCATGGTCAGCACAAGCGCAAGATAGATCAGGGCGGCCTTTTTCATGGCTGTTCTCCGGCAGCAAGCGTCGCCTCGGCGGCGGGGGCAATGGCGGGGGCAGTCGCGGCGACGGTCAGGCCAAGCATCTGCCAGTCCTGCATCCCGCCGCGATAGTAATGCAGCTTTTCCGGTGGGTATCCTGCGGCGCGCAGCGCCCGCAGCGCCCGCATGGCCTGATCGCTCCATGCGCCATTGCAGAACACCGTCAGTTCCAACGCCGCGCTGAAATCGAACGTATCCCCGCCAAGCGGTTGCGCCCCAAGCGCCAGCAGAATGTCGTTGCGGTAGGGGTTATCACTGGCAAGCGTTGCAAAAGGCAGGTTCACCGCCCCCGGAATGCTGCCCTTGGCGTACCATTCCGGCAGTCGCGCGTCGATCAATGCACCCTGCCCTGCGGCCACGCGATCTTGCAGGAAGCTGATCACCTCCAGCTCGCCCAGCACCCCCACCCCCGAAACCGGCGCCATCGGCTGCAGGCAGAAGGGCGGACAGGCCCGCGAGGTCTTGGTGAAATCACCGGTCAGGACTGCCGTTTCGTCCTGATTGCGGGTGATTAGCAGATCCTGCCCCGCGATTGTCACTTGTGCTTCGGCCATCTCCTCGGTCAGACGCACGTTCTGGGCCGCAGCCATTGGGACGCCGGCCAACACCCCGACGATTGCACAGGCACAGCGACCTGCGTTCCTTTTCAACATCTCGTTACTTCCCCCGGTCACTTTCCCACATCTATTACCACTGCTGGCAGGCAGAGGTCTGAGGAAATTCAGCCACAAGATGTTGACAGGATCGTCCCGCCTTTTCAACAGCCAAAGCGGAAATGTCCGGGGTTAAACCCCGGTCATGGTTGCAGAAAAGGCGCAACCACCAGCCATGGCCCGGGATCACCTCAGGCGACAGGCATCCGGGCCTCGGCCATGCCGGCGTACCAGCTTGACCCGAAGGGGATCGCTGCATCATCGAAATTGTAGGCGGGATGATGCACCATCGCCGTATCGCCGTTTCCGACAAAGATATAGGCGCCCGGGCGTTCGTTCAGCATAAAGCTGAAATCTTCGGCCCCCATCAGCGGCGCAGTGTCGGTATCCACCTGCCCCGAAATCGCCTGCGCCACAGCAGCCGCATAGCCGGTGTTTTCAGGCCTGTTCATCGTGACCGGATAGCCGCGCCGATAATCGACCTCGGCCTTTGCCCCCAAGGCCATCGCTGTGCCTGACACAATCTCTGTCACCCGTCGTTCAACGAAATCCTGCACCTTGGCGTCCATCGTCCGGACGGTTCCCTTCAGCTTGACCACCTGCGGGATCACGTTATGCGCCGTGCTGTCGGTTTGTACGGCGCAGACGCTGACCACCACCTGCGCCATCGGGTCAACATTGCGGCTGGCGATGGTTTGCAACGCCACGATCACATGGGCCGCAACCAGTGTCGTATCGATGCAATCATGCGGCTTGGCCGCGTGCCCGCCCTTGCCGGTCAAGGTGATGTCGAACTGGTCGGCTGCCGCCATCATCGCACCCGGACGAATCGCGAAATGTCCGACCGGGATGCCCGGCATGTTATGCATGCCGTAAACCTCTTGAATGCCCCAGCGGGTCATCATGCCGTCATTGACCATCTCGCGCCCGCCGCCGCCGCCCTCTTCTGCGGGTTGAAAGATCAGCACAACCTTGCCATCGAAATTGCGTGTCTCGGCCAGATATTTCGCGGCCCCCAGCAGCATTGCCGTATGCCCATCATGCCCACAGGCATGCATCTTGCCGGGAATGGTGCTGGCATAGTCCAACCCCGTCTGTTCGGTGATCGGCAAGGCATCCATATCGGCCCGCAGCCCGATGACCCGCCCCGCCGTATCGCTGCGCCCGTTGATCACGCCGACAACGCCGGTGCGCCCGATGCCGGTTGTCACCTCATCCACGCCAAAGCTGCGCAGCAGATCGGCCACCCGGCCTGCCGTCCGTTCAACATCGAACAGCAACTCTGGATGGGCGTGAAAATCCCGGCGCCATGCGGTGATCTCGGGCAACATTTCGGCAAAGCGGTTCTTGACGGGCATAAGGTGATCTCCGTTTGGCTGGCCGTCAGGCTGCGCCAAATGCGGGGGGGTCGCAAGATCATTCAGCCAAAGCGGGCTGCGGCATCGCGCGCAAGCCCCGTGCCCACCGACCCCAGCATATCGCCTGTCGCCACCCTGACCCCCGGCAACAACGACGCAACCAGCGCCTGCATGGCCGGCAACCGGCTTGACCCACCTGTCATGAACACGGTGCCGATCCGGTCTGCCGAAACCCCTGCCATCGCAAGGGCCGCGCGGATGGTGCCCGCGATGCGCTGCAACGGTGCGGCAATGGCCCCCTCGAACTGCGTCCGCGTCACCACCGGATTGGGCCCCCCCGTCAAACCGGACAGCGCGATCCGCATCGCCTCGGCCTCTGTCAGCCCGATTTTCGCGGCCTCCACCACCATCGCCAGCCGATGCCCATGATGCCCGCTGATGACCCGCAGCAGACGGTCAAGGCGTTCCGGGACATCGGCCATCGCCCGCAAGGCACGAAGATCCGCCAGCGTGCGCTGCGTGTAAAGCTGGTTGATCCGGTGCCATGTGGCCAGATCAAGATAGTAGTGGCGCGGCAGGATTGCCCGCCCTTGCCCCGTCGTGTCCCCAAAGCCCAGATGTGGCATCACCGCCGAAAGGCTGAGCAGGAATCCGACGTGCCGCCACCAATATCGACGATCAGCACCAGTTCTTCGTGCAGCACTGTCGCCTCATAGGCAAGGGCGGCCGCAATCGGTTCGAACTGAAACGCGATCTGCGAAAACCCTGCAGCCTGTGCAATCTCTTGCAGCGCCGTTTCGGCGGCGCGGTCAGCCGCTGGATCGCCGTCAACAAAATGCACCGGGCGGCCCAGCGTTACAGCAGGCAGGCGGTCGACATGGGCCCCAAGCCGTGCTTGCAGATGGCCAAAGAACCGCGCGATCACATCGCGAAACGACACGGCCCGCGCGCCCACTTGCGTGCGCCCGGCAATCAGGCCAGATCCCAGCGTGCTTTTCAGCCCGCGCATCAAGCGGCCGTCAACACCTTCGACATAGGCCGCAATCCCGGCCCGGCCGAACAGCAAGGGGCCGTCAGCCTCGCAGAACACGGCCGAAGGGATGGTCGGATGCGCGTCTTCAAGCGGGATCAGATGTGCCACCCCACCACGGACTGCCAGCCCGACCGTTGTGTTCGAGGTGCCAAAGTCAATGCCGCAAGCAAGCTGTGCCATTGTGCCGATCCATGTTCATCAAGGCCGGGTGATACCCGAAACCCGATGCAAGGCAACCTGCGGCCATCGCACAGAACCTGCAGGCATGTTTCGCAAGGTTCAGACCAGACGTAAAGATCATCCCATAAGCAATTGTTTCAAAAGGTGATCATGAAACAGCCTGCAAGAGCTTTTCCATGAACGCCGCCCCTGCCACAAATTCGGAAACCTCCAGATACTCATCCGGTTGGTGGGCCTGTGCAATGTCGCCCGGCCCGCAAACCACGCAGGAATAGCCTGCCGCCTGAAAATGACCGGCTTCGGTGCCATAGCTGACAACATGGGTGCCATTGTCGCCCGTCAGCCTGCGTGCCAGGGCTTCTGCCGCGCCATCCGCTTCGGGGGCAAGGCCGTTCAATGTGAAATAGACATCCAGATCAATGCCGCTGGCCGGGGCAATGCGCTGCATCGCCTGCGCCACCCGGGTGCATTCCGTGCGGAACCTTTCCAGCCAGTCCGGCCAGGATTCGTCCGGCACAACGCGGCATTCAAACGAAAAATGGCAATCAGCCGCCGTGATGTTATGGGCCGTGCCACCATTGATCATACCGGTGTGCAGCGTGGTGAAGGGCGGATGAAACAGCCGGGCCAATGGGCTGGGCGTCCGGGCCTGCAAGGCCGTGTTCTGGTCATTTGCCCAGCCGATCAGCCGCGCCGCCTCCATGATCGCCGAGACGCCTTCGGGCAGAAGGGATGAATGCACCGCATGGCCGCGCACATGGACCTTGACCCCCGCCCCGCCCTTGTGCGCCGTGACCACCCGCATGCGCGACGGCTCTCCCACCAGCACCATCTGCGCGCGCGGCAAGTCGGCCATTGCCGCAATCAGCGGTGGCGCACCGGTACAGCCGACCTCTTCATCATAGCTCAGCGCCAGTTGCAGCGGGCGTGTCAGGCTGCCGCGCCGCTGCCCCTCAACCAGCGCCCAGATCGCCAGCGCCACAAACCCCTTCATGTCGCAGGTGCCCCGGCCATAAAGCCGCCCGTCGCGTTCGGTGACTGTCCAGGGGTCCGTTGCCCATACCTGACCATCCACCGGCACCACATCCGAATGCCCCGACAGCACCACGCCCCCCGCTACCGCCGGGCCCACATGCGCAAACAGCCCCGCTTTCTCTCTGTCAGGGGCCCATTGCCGCCCGGTCAGGATGCCATGACCGGCAAGATAGCCTTCGACCCAGTCGATCAATGGCAGGTTGCTGTCACGGCTGACGGTCGGAAAGGCCACCAGCGCCTGCAGGATTTCGCGCGCGGTCAGGACTGTTGTCATCGGATGCTCCTTTCGCAGGCAGACTGCGCCGCGGACGGACAAAGGGCAAGCCGCGCCGTGTAACGCCGGGTCACGCATGGAAATCCTCTGGACGCAGGGCGCAAAACCGGTGCAGCATGCGGCTAACCGGGGCGAGTGCTTTGCCAAGATCCCGGCATGAGAACACAAACACCGACCTGGGGAGTGTCGATATGCCCGATGGGGCAGTGCCCGTCCTTGATGTCAGGGGCCTCAAGACCATTTTCCGCACGCGCAGCGGCGAGGTGCATGCCGTCAACAACGTAAGCTTTCACTTGCAACCGGGTGAATTGCTTGGCGTTGTCGGTGAAAGCGGGTCTGGGAAATCGGTCACGATGATGTCGCTGCTTGGCCTTTTGCCAAGCCCGCCCGCCGATGTGCGCGGCGGCGAGGTCTGGCTGGGTGGGCGCGATATCCTGAAGATCGGGGTCGACGGCCTGCGCGATGTGCGCGGTGCCAAGGTCGGCTTCGTGTTCCAGGATCCGATGACCAGCCTGAACCCGGTGTTCACGGTCGGCAACCAGATCATGGAGCCGTTGATACGTCACAAGGGGATGACAAAGGCGCAGGCCCGCATACGGGCGGCCGAACTGCTGGAACTGGTGGGCATCCCTGATGCGGCGGCGCGATTGAAAAGCTATCCGCACCAGTTTTCCGGTGGCATGCGCCAACGGGTGATGATCGCGATTGCGCTGGCCTGTGACCCTGATGTGCTGATCGCCGATGAACCGACAACAGCCTTGGACGTGACGATTCAGGCGCAGATCCTGGAGTTGGTGCGCGACCTGCGCACCAAACTGGGCATGGCGATCATCTGGATCACCCATGATCTGGGGGTGATCGCGGGCATCGCGGACCGGGTCATGGTGATGTATGCCGGTCAGGTTGTCGAACAGGCACCGGTGGCGCAGCTTTTTGCCAGACCACAGCACCCCTACACGCGCGCGCTGCTGAAAACGATCCCAAAGCTGGGGGGGCAGCGCGAGGCGCGCTTGCAGGTGATCGAAGGGCAGCCACCCCTGATGACGGCAGAACCCGGGGCCTGTGCCTTTCGCGCGCGCTGCACCCATGCCCTTGACCGATGCGCCACCGAAAACCCGCAGCGCCGCAGCCTTGATGGCGCGCCTGTCGGCCATGGCCACGATGTAGCCTGCCATTGGGAGTCCCCTGATGCGTGATCTGACCGCTGCTGGCACAAGGCCGCTTGTTCAGGTGCGCGACCTGAAGGTGCACTTCCCCATCCACACAGGGGTGTTCCGGCGACATACGGGCGATGTAAAGGCGGTTGATGGCGTCAGCTTTGATATCATGGCGGGCGAAACGCTGGGCCTTGTCGGGGAATCGGGCTGCGGCAAGTCAACTGTCGGCCGCGCGCTGATCCGGCTTTATGATCCCACGGCGGGGTCTGTGGTGATCGACGGCACCGATATCGCCACGCTGGATGCCGAAAGCCTGCGGCGGATCAGGCCAACGATGCAGATGGTCTTTCAAGACCCGCAAGCCAGCCTGAACCCACGGCTGAAACTGGCGGAAATCATTGGCGAACCCTTGCTGGAACATACGGCCATGGATGCCGATGCGCGCCTGAAACGCGTGCATGAATTGATGGATGCTGTCGGGTTGAACCGGCGTTTTGCCAACCGCTTTTCCCACGAATTTTCCGGCGGGCAACGCCAGCGGATCGGGATTGCCCGCGCGCTTGCGCTGAACCCGCGCTTTATTGTGTGTGATGAACCCATCGCCGCGCTGGACGTGTCCATTCAGGCACAGGTGGTGAACCTGTTGGAGGATTTGCAGGCGCAGTTCGGCCTGACTTACCTGTTCATCAGCCATGATCTGTCGATGGTGCGCCATATCGCGGATCGCGTGGCCGTCATGTACCTGGGGCGCATTGCCGAACTTTCGCCGCGTGATGCGCTTTATGCAAATCCGCTGCATCCCTATGCCCGGGCCCTGCTGTCGGCGGTGCCCGAGGCTGACCCTGCGCGCGAGGCGACGCGCCGCCGGATCATCCTGAAAGGCGATGTGCCCTCACCGGCCAATCCGCCGAAAGGCTGCACCTTTTGCACGCGCTGCCCGCAGGTGATCGACATCTGCCACAGCCAGCGCCCCGTCTTGACCGAGGTGGAACCCGGGCGACATGTCGCCTGCCACCTGTTCAACAGCCCGACTGCCGGATCAACCGGCAGCGCCGAGGTAACCGAGCCTAACCAACAAGGAGTGTCAAAATGACATTGAGAACCACGCTTCTGGGGGCTGTGGCCATACTGGCCATGTCCTCCGCTGCCTATGCCGAACGGGGGGCTGACGGCAACGTCAACGTCCTTTACTGGCAGGCGCCGTCGATCATGAACCCCTATCTTTCGTCGGGGACAAAGGATGTCGAAGCCGCATCGCTGGTGCTGGAAGGTCTGGCCGGCTTTAACGAAAAGGGCGAAGTGATCCCGCGTCTGGCGGTTGAGGTGCCGACGGTCGATAATGGCGGCGTGTCCGCTGACCTGACAACGATCACGTGGAAACTGCAGCCGGGCCTGTTGTGGTCTGATGGCACACCGGTCACGGCGGCAGACGCTGTGTTCACCTGGCAGTATTGCACGGCCCCCGATGGCGGTTGCGCCCAGGCCGCGCGTTATGAAGGCATCAGCACGGTTGAAGCGGTGGATGACCTGACCGTCAAGATCACCTTTGCGGCCCCAAAGCCGAACCCCTATCAGGCCTTTGTCGGTGGCACCTCGCCGATTCTGCAGGCCGCCCAGTTCAAGGATTGCGTCGGGCCAAAAGCACCGGAATGCACCGCTCAGAACAATGCGCCCATCGGCACCGGCCCCTTCACCGTCACCGACTTCAAGGTGAACGATGTGGTGACGCTGGCCGCGAACCCCAATTACCGTGACCCCGCCAAACCGGCCTTTGCGACAATGACGCTGAAAGGCGGTGGCGATGCCGCAGCGGCGGCACGCGCCGTGATGGAAACCGGTGAATTCGACTATGCCTGGAACACCCAGATCGCGCCTGACATGCAGACCGCGATGGCAGGCGGCGGCAAGGGCGTTTTCGTGAACGGCTTCGGCACGCTGGTTGAGCGGATCGAGATGAACATGACGAACCCGTCACCCGACCTGCCCGAGGGCGAGCGGTCCACGCCAAAGCACCCGCATCCGTTCCTGACGGATATCCGCGTGCGTCAGGCGCTTTCCATGGCCATCGACCGCCAGCTTCTGGTGGATGTGGGCTATGGCTCGGCCGGCCGGCCGACCTGCAACCTTGTGCCCGCGCCTGAGATGTTCGCATCAGACAACACGGGCTGCATTCCGCAGCAGATGGATGCGGCCAAGGCCCTGCTGGAAGAGGCAGGCTGGGTCGACAGCGATGGCGACGGCGTGCGCGAGAAGGACGGCATGAAGCTGGCGGTCCTGTATCAGACGTCGGTCAACCCGGTGCGGCAGGATTTCCAGGCGTTGATCAAGGGCTGGTGGAATGAACTGGGCGTGGAAGTCGAACTGAAGCAGATTGATGCGTCGATCTTCTTTGGCGGCGACCCCGGTTCGCCCGACACGTTCCAAAAGTTCTATTCCGACGTGGAAATGTATGCCAACAACTTTGATGGCACCGACCCAGAGCCTTATCTGGCACAGTATATGTGCGACAAGATCCCCGGGCCGGAAAACCAGTGGCAGGGTGAAAACATCAACCGCTTCTGCGACCCGGCCTATGACGCGCTGGTCGCAGAACTGGGCCAGACTGCCGATATGGCAAAGCGGGCCGAGCTTGCGAAAAAGCTGAACGACATGCTGACAAAAGACAGCTTTGTCGTCGTGCCGCTGGTGGACCGTGGCCGTCTTTCGGCACATTCGACCACGCTGGGCGGTGTGGTGCTGAACACCTGGGATACCGAATTGTGGAACGCCCAGGACTGGTTCCGCGTCAAGTAAGGGTCGGCGCAGGGGGGCTTTTCTGTTGCCCGGCAAGCCCCCGAGCCGCGTTTACTCTAGAATTACTGTATCACCACTTAGGCAGCTACAGCAACTGCTCCGACAAAGTTGTCGTTAGAAGCAACAAATGCAACGTTATCGTTTGCATCTATAAAATTGACCCGAAACGGCGGATATCATACCGAGCAAAAACAACCTCTTTACGACGCTTGTCGATCCTAACTCAGCCCCATAGTTAGTGCATTTGCCTCCGCTACGCGACATGCTGTCGCTCACATGAGGCTGGCTCAAGGCTGGGTCAGTTTTACTAACCTGCTTTTTGCGGTTGCTTCCATTCGCTTCTACTGAAGCTCATATGAAGCGCGCTCAAGGCTTGGGTCAGTTTACTAACTTCAATCGCTTTA
>JALOSO010000180.1 GCA_025458385.1 Paracoccaceae bacterium
GGATCATGGTAGACGTTGCAAAATATGACCTGAACGATGATTCAGTGGTGGTGATCATCGGCACGGGTGCGGGTGGCGGCACGCTGGCGAATGAGCTGGTGCAGAAGGGCGTCAAGGTTGTGGCGCTGGAGGCAGGCGGGCGCTATCTGCCCGAGGATTACATCAACGACGAATGGGAAAGCTTTGGCCAACTCGCGTGGCTGGATACCCGCACCACCAGCGGCGACTGGCGCGTGGCGCGCAACTTTTCGGGCCTGCCTGCCTGGATCGTGAAGGCGGTTGGCGGCACGACAACGCACTGGGCGGGCGCATCCCTGCGCTTTCAGGACCATGAATGGAAGGCGCTGACGAACTATGGCGCGGTGGAGGGGGCCAACCTGCTGGACTGGCCGATTGACGGCGCGGAAATGGCCCCGTGGTATGACCTTGCCGAAGAGAAAATGGGCGTGACGCGCACGGGTGACCGCCCCGGCCTGCCGGGCAACAATAACTACAAGGTGTTGGAGAAGGGCGCTAAGGCGCTTGGCTACCAAGAGGTGCACACGGGCCGCATGGCTATTCAGTCGCGCGATGATGGCGACCGCATCGCCTGCCAGCAGACCGGCTTCTGCTTTCAGGGCTGCAAGTGGGGCGCGAAATGGTCCACCGCCTATACAGAGATTCCGAACGGCGAAGCGACAGGCCTGCTGGAGGTGCGCGAACGTGCCATGGCGATCAAGATCGAACATAACGCCGAAGGGCGTGTGACGGGCGTGGTCTATGTCGACAAGGACGGCAATACGGTCACGCAAAAGGCGCGGCTGATCTGCGTGGCGGGCAACACGATTGAAAGCCCGCGCCTGCTGCTGAATTCGGCGTCCGACATGTTCCCCAATGGCCTTGCCAATTCATCCGATCAGGTGGGGCGCAACTATATGCGGCACGTCACGGGGTCTGTCTATGGCGTGTTCGACAAGCCGGTGAAGATGTGGCGCGGCACAACCATGGCCGGCATCATCCAGGATGAAGCACGGCATGACCCGTCACGCGGCTTTGTTGGCGGCTATGAACTGGAAACGCTGGCCTTGGGCCTGCCGTTCATGGCGGCCTTCCTTGACCCCGGCGCTTGGGGGCGTGAATTCACCACGGCGCTGGACAGTTATGAGAACATGGCCGGCATGTGGATCGTGGGCGAGGATATGCCGCAGGAAACCAACCGCGTGACGGTGAACAAGGATATCCTTGATCAAAACGGCATGCCCACGCCGAACGTGCATTTCGATGATCACCCCAATGATATCGCCATGCGCAACCATGCCTACAGCCAAGGCATGGCGGTGTATGAGGCGGTCGGTGCCACCCGCACCTTCCCGACGCCGCCTTACCCGTCCACCCACAACCTTGGCACCAACCGCATGTCGGATGACCCGACCAAGGGTGTGGTCAACAAATGGGGCCAGACGCATGACATTCCGAACCTGTTCATCTCGGATGGCAGCCAGTTCACCACGGGGGCGGCGGAAAATCCGACGCTGACGATTGTGGCCCTTGCCATCCGGCAGGCTGATCATATCGCGGCAGAGCTTGCAGCCGGAAATCTGTGACAAGACAAAAGGGCGGTCCACAGGGACCGCCCTTTCGCAAAACATGGTGATCCCGGCGGGACTTGAACCTGCAACCTTCCCCTTAGGAGGGGGACGCTCTATCCGTTGAGCTACGGGACCAATGCCTTGTCATGCCGCAGGCGCGGCAAAAGGGCAACCACTTCAGAACATGGTGATCGTGGCCTTGCCGGTGGCATAGGCGAATTCACAACGCGCCTCACCGACCGCGCCACCGCCGACGGTCATGACGGCGGACAGGCCCGACGGGCCGGATGGGCCGGTCACCTCGCGGAAAGCGGTGATCTGGCGCACGGTCAGCCCTTCCTTGGCGGCCGTGGTGCGGCAGGCCTGTTCGGCAATTGCGGGGTTTGCGGCCTCGAACGCCTCAACCGGCATGTCGGGGGCAACGCAGGCGGCAAGGCTGGCAAGTGTGACAAGGGCATAAATCGGTTTCATGAAGCACCTGTTGCTGAATGTTGTCGTGCCTGCAGCATACCGCAGTTTTCAGGCCGGGCGAGGGCCAAAAAGCAGGCTTTGGACAAGGGCGATGTTCGGCGCTAACATGGGCAAAAGCAAAGGAACCACCTTGAACAAGCCAGCACGCCCCCTGACCTTGCGCGATGTCTCTGATGCATCAGGGGTCAGTGAGATGACTGTCAGCCGCGTGCTGCGAAACCGGGGGGATGTGTCCCCGGCCACACGTGACAAGGTCCTGCGTGCAGCGCGGCTGCTGGGCTATGTGCCCAACAAGATTGCCGGGGCACTGGCCAGCCAGCGCGTCAATCTTGTGGGTGTTGTGATCCCGTCCTTGTCGAACATGGTCTTCCCCGAGGTGATGACAGGCATTTCCGAAGGGCTGCGGGGCACCGGTCTGCAACCCGTGATGGGGGTCACGAACTATCTGCCGGACCGCGAGGAAGAGGTGATCTATGAAATGTTGTCGTGGCGGCCATCGGGCCTGATCGTTGCGGGGCTGGAACATTCGGATGCGGCGCGGGCCATGATGGCGCGGGCCGGGGTGCCAGTGGTCGAGGTCATGGATATCGACGGCATCGCGGTGGACAGCGCGGTGGGCATTTCACATGCCCGGGCCGGGCGGCAGATGGCCGAAGCGATCATCGCGGCAGGCTATCGGCGGATCGGGTTCCTGGGGACGATGATGCCCTATGACCACCGGGCGCGCAAACGGATGGAGGGGTTCGAAGCCGCGCTTCAGGCCGCAGGTCTGCCACTGGTCGACCGCGAGTTCTATTCCGGCGGGTCAGCGCTGCTGAAAGGGCGCGAGATGACGGCAGCGATTCTGCAGCGGAACCCGGATCTCGATTTTCTATATTATTCCAATGACATGATCGGGGCAGGGGGTCTGCTTTACTGCCTTGCAGCGGGCATTGATGTGCCGGGGCAACTGGGCCTTGCCGGTTTCAACGGGGTGGAACTGCTGGATGGCCTGCCGCGCCGGCTGGCAACGATGGATGCCTGTCGGGCCGAAATCGGTGTCAAGGCGGCGGGGATCGTGGCGCAGGGCGGCACGGCGCAGGTGATCGAACTTTTGCCGATCCTTCAGCCAGGTGACACGATCCGCCGCTAGGCCCGTGCCGGGTGGGGGCCAAAAGCTGCCCCGCCCCCGGTGCTCAGGCCGTCAGGCGCTGGCCTGACCAGCCGGTGATCCGGGTGGTGATGATCTGCCCCTCGGGCTGATCCGTGGCAAAGGCAACCTCGGCAAAGCCTTCGGTCCGGCCCATGCGCGGGCCCTCGGTCAGGACATGGTGCAGGCGGCCTTGCTGGCTGGCCAGATGCGCCTGCAAGGCGGCCTCGCCCCGCGCGCGCAGACGGGCGGCCCGGTCACGGATCACGGGGCCGGGGGTGGCAGGCATGCGGGCGGCCGGGGTGCCTTTGCGGGCTGAATAGGGAAAGACATGAAGAAAGGTCAGACCACAGTCATCGATCAGTTGCAGCGAATTTGCAAACATCTGTTCGGTTTCTGTCGGAAAGCCGGCAATGATATCGGCGCCGAAGACGATATCGGGCCGCAGCCCGCGCGCGGTTTCGCAAAAGGCAATGGCATCATCGCGCAAGTGGCGCCGTTTCATCCGCTTGAGGATCATGTCATCACCCGCCTGCAATGACAGATGCAAGTGTGGCATCAGCCGGGATTCGGTGGCGATGGCCTGCATCAGGGCCTCATCCGCCTCGATGCTGTCGATCGAACTGATCCGCAGGCGTGCAAGATCGGGCACCAGCCGCAGGATGCGCATCACCAGATCACCCAGCCGCGGCAGGCCCGGCAGATCGGCCCCCCAGGATGTCAGATCGACACCGGTCAAGACAACCTCTTGAAACCCTTTATCAACAAGTCGTTGAATTTGTTCAACAACAACGCCCGCGGGCACAGATCGCGAGTTGCCCCGGCCAAAGGGAATGATGCAAAAGGTGCAGCGATGGTCGCAACCATTCTGGACCTGAACATAGGCGCGATGGCGGCCGAAACCGTCAATCAGATGCCCCGCCGTTTCGCGCACGGACATGATGTCATCCACCTGCACGCGTTCGGTCTGGCCAATGAAATCGGCCGTCATCCCGCGCCAGGTATCGGCCTGCATCTTTTCCGTATTGCCGATCACACGTGTCACTTCCGGCATAGCGGCAAAGGTTGCGGGTTCGGTCTGGGCGGCGCAACCTGTCACGATCACTGGCGATCCCGGATTTTCACGCGCCAACCGGCGGATTTCCTGTTTGGCCTTGCGCACTGCCTCGGCCGTTACGGAACAGGTGTTCACAACAACCGCGTTCGCAACACCCGCTGCTGCCGCAAGCTCTTTCATCGCCTCTGTTTCATAGGCGTTCAGGCGGCAACCAAGTGTGGCAAAAACCGGCGCGTTCATGAATGCGCGGCCAGAAAGGCCGGGGTCAGGGTGCCATCAAACACATGCGCCACGGGTCCGGTCAACCAGACGCCATCGTCGCGCCAGTCAACCTCAAGCACGCCACCATCCATCTGGATCGTCACTTGCCGCCCGGTCAGCCCGCGCAGATGGGCCGCCACGGCGGCGGCGCAAGCACCCGATCCGCAGGCCAGCGTGATGCCTGCCCCGCGTTCCCAGACACGCAGACGCAGGGTATCTGTTGTGGTCAGGCTGGCAAATTCGACATTGGTCCGCGCTGGAAACAGCGGATCATGCTCGATCGCAGGCCCGATACCGGCCAGATCGACAGCCGTGGCATCCGGGACGAAATGGATGCAATGGGGGTTGCCCATGCCGATTGCGACCGGATCACCGGGCAGCGGCAGATGCAGCGGATCAACCGACCGCGCCAGGGGAATCTCGGCCCAGTCACGTTGGGGCGGCCCCATGTTGACCTGCGCCCGCCCATCGGCGCGGCGATGCGCCTGCAGCAGCCCGCGTTCGGTTTGCAACGTCACGTCCGTGCGGCCGGTGCTGGCCATCACGAAATCTGCAACGCAGCGTGTTGCATTGCCGCAGGCACCGGCCGTAGAGCCGTCACTGTTCCAGAAATCAAGGGTGAAATCGGCGCCATCACCGGCCCGGATTTCAGCAAGCTGATCAAAGCCCACGCCGCGGTTCCGGTCGCCCAGGGCGCGTGCCAGGGCAGGCGTCGTCACCGCAGCGCTGCGGCGCGAGTCGATGATGACGAAATCATTGCCGGCCCCGTGCATTTTCATGAAGGGCAGGCCAAGGCTGGGCTGCATCTGGTTCATGCGGGGGCATATACGCCCCGGCGCATGAATTTGCCAGTGGTTCACGCTTTTGACCTTGACCGCATGCGGGAAGGTTTCTAATGACCCGGCTTGCGCCAGAGACGGTGCGGGCGGGTAGCTCAGTTGGTTAGAGCACGTGACTTTTAATCATGGGGTCGGGGGTTCGAATCCCCCCCCGCTCACCAGTCTCTCGGCGCGTTGCGCCTGGCCGTCCGGTTTGGACGTTTTGGCCATGAAACTCAGTGACTTGGTGGGGTTCGGCGGCGGATGTCGCGACACGTCATTGCGTGGCTTGGGACGTGATCCTTCAACTGATGCAGCATGGGCCCAGCGACAAGGGCGCGGGTACAGACCCCGCGTGTGGCAGCATCAATGCCTGTGACCGACTGGCAGTCGGGGCGGTTCTTGGCCCCAAGCCTTTGTTCGGTGGGTGAATCGTCTTTTGTCCTGCACCGGTTCTGTTCCGGTCAGGGGCGCAGGTCATGCGGCCCTTTGGTCGCGGATGTGCGCTGTGACCTTGGGCGCCTTCCAGGCCGCCATCCGCCGGGAAAACAGTCTATCCGGCTGCGTTCTGGTCCGGCTGCAAACCCGGGGGTGCGGTTGTCTTTGCGCAACCGATCGTTCCCGTGCGGAAACCCCGGCATTCTGCGCAGGTTGCTTGACGTCCTTGGAAACCGCCCGAACCAACCTGGCCCTGCGTCGAAAGCCCAATCACCAAGGGCAGGGGCGGCACTTTAGAACCATTCCAATCCTTGACTTCACCCGGGCGCGGGCGCATATCCGACTGGAAACGTCGGAGATACCCCCATGTTCATCCAGACCGAATCCACGCCCAACCCCGCCACGCTGAAGTTCCTGCCGGGGCAAACGGTGCTTGAGCTTGGCACAGCAGATTTCCCGAACGGTGACGCCGCCGCGAAAAGCCCGCTAGCGCGGCGCATCTTCGCGGTGCCGGGTGTGACAGGCGTGTTCTTCGGCACGGATTTTGTGACGGTGACCAAGGCCGAGGCAACCCAGTGGGATCATCTGAAACCCGGTGTACTGGGCGCGATCATGGAACATTACCAGTCGGGTGCGGCGGTGATGGAGGGTGAGGCCTCGGGCGGCGGGCATGCTGGATACGCGCGTCCGGCCTGCCGTAGCACAGGATGGTGGCGACATTACCTTTCACGGTTTTGACCGGGGGGTGGTTTATCTGCACATGCAGGGGGCTTGCGCGGGCTGCCCGTCCAGCACGCTGACGCTGAAGATGGGGATTGAGAACCTGTTGCGGCATTACATTCCGGAAGTGGTTGAGGTGCGCCCGGTTGCCGCCTGAACCGCTGATTTTGGCGTTCGATACATCGGCGGCGCATTGCGCCGCCGCTTTGCTAT
>JALOSO010000013.1 GCA_025458385.1 Paracoccaceae bacterium
GATCAGATCACCCGGGGCCTGACGGGCGAGCTGCGCGGGGTCACCGACGGGCTGGCCTTGCTGCGCCATGTCGGGCTCGAGGATGTGGCCCGGCGCACGGCGCTGGAACTGATGCTGCTGGAACGGCGCGGCTAGGCGATGGTGCCGCAGGGGGCCGCACGCTGGATCTCGGTGTTTCTTGAGGCGAGGGCCGCTGAAATGGACGCCGCGCGCAACACGCGGTTGGCCTATGGGCGCGACCTGCTTGATCTGGCGGACTGGCTGCAGCGCAAAGCGCTTGATTTCATGACGGCGGGCCGCGCCGACATCGAGGCCTATCTGATCTTCTGCGAGGCGCAGGGCCTGTCGCAGGCCACACGCGCGCGGCGGCTTTCGGCGATCAAGCAATTGTTCCGCTTTGCCCATGACGAAGGCTGGCGCAGTGACCATCCGGCCTTGCGCATTGCCGGACCGGGGCGCAGCAAGGCCCTGCCGAAAACCCTGTCGCAAGACGAAGTCACACGCCTGTTGACGGCGGCCAGCACCACCGGGCGCACAGCTGGCGATCGGCTGCGCAACCTGTGTCTGATGGAACTGCTTTACGCAACAGGCATGCGGGTGACCGAACTTGTCACCTTGCCGATGGCGGCGGTCAGGGGCGACCCCCGAATGATTCTGGTGCGGGGCAAGGGTGACAAAGAGCGTATGGTGCCGCTGTCGCCGCCCGCGCGCAGCGCGGTTCAGGCCTGGCTTTCCCATCGCGATGCCGCTGATGCGGCGGCGCGGGCGCAGGGGCATGGGCAGGCCGCATCGCGCTACCTGTTTCCCGGCAGCGGTGCAGATGGCCACCTGACACGGCAATATTTTCACAGCCTGATCAAGGACATCGCTGTGGCAGCCGGTGTCAGCCCGGGTCGGGTGACCCCGCATACCCTACGCCATGCCTTTGCCACGCATCTGCTGGCCGGCGGGGCCGATCTGCGGGTGATCCAGACCTTGCTGGGCCATGCCGATATTGCGACGACCGAGATTTATACGCATGTGGTGGATGACCATCTGCGCGATCTGGTGCTGACGCGCCATCCCTTGGCCAAAGCCAGCCGTCAGGATGACTGAGGCCGACGGGACCCGGGGTTCGGAATCCGCCCGGTCACCAGAACAGCAGCGTCGCGGCAAGCCCGGCTGTGCTGGTCACGCCTTGCAAGGTCAGCGCGTCACCGTCGCCAAAGTTGAACACCACACCGGCACTGGTCGCGGTTGCAAAGCGCGCAACGACCTGATCTGCGGTCAGGCTGCCTGACCACAGGTCATCATTGATCAGAAGGCGGTCGCCCTCGCCTGCATTGAAATCTTCGACCACATCACGGCCCCAGGTATTGGCAAAGATGAACACATCACTGCCTGCCCCGCCGTTCATGCCGTCATGCCCGGTTTCGCCCCACAGAATGTCATTGCCCGCGTCACCCCACAGCCGGTCATCGCCCGTGCCGCCCCAGACACGATCATCACCATTGCCGCCCCAGACCGCGTCATTGCCGCCTGCGCCATTGACGACATCATTGCCGTCATACCCGTAGACATAGTTGAACGCGCCATTGCCATTGATGACGTTGCCATTCGCATTGCCGCTGGCTGACATCGTCATGTTGCCCAGCAGGTTCGCGTTGTTGATGCCCAAGGACAGCCAGATCGAGGCCGAGCTGTTGAACGTGCTTCCGTTCATGATGTCGAGCTTTACGTTGCCGATCGAGAAATCGACCATGCAGGTGTAAAACACTGAACCGGCATTGCCCTCGACCGTCGCAGGCCCGGCCGACGCGACCCGGAGGCTATAGCCGCCAGCCGCCTCGCTGGATGCGCTGGCGCCGGCGACGCCAAAGCTGGTGCCACCCCGGCCTTCGCCGACCGTGTAAAAGTTGTTCGCATTGCTGTCGTCAAAGACGACGCCTGTCAGGAACTTGGTGTTCGACTGCCGCCCGAACATCTCGGTCAGCATCGAGGCGTTCATTTCCGTTCCGCCTGCGGTGAAAGCAAAGCGCCCGGTTTCCTGTGCAAGCCCGATTTCACTGAACGTGCTGTTCATCAGGTTCAGCCTGTGACCCACGCTCAGAAACAGGCCTTGATGGTGCGAATCGATTGCGGCCAGCGTGTTGAGGGTGCCGGTGGTACCCCAGACAGCGATATTCTCACCAACCGTTGACCAGTTGTAATTCACGGCCGTGGCCCGCGTGCCGACCGAAGATCCGTTCTGCCCGGTATGGCTGAACGTATCGGTGGCCAGCATCCAGTTCGAATGCGCACTTGCCGCGGATTCCAGCAGGGCGTTCGGGGCCAGCACCTGTTTTGCCGCCGTCGTGATCTGTGTGCCGGTGACACCCGCGTTCAGATCGACGCCATAGCGCGCAGCCTCGGCCACAGGGTCAAGCCGCCCACGGTTGATCAGTTCCAGCAGATACTGTTCGTTCGCATTCAGGGGCATGGCAGTGCTCCTCTCCCACATTCCGGGATCAGCACTACCGCCTGAATGCGGCGTCACTTTGGCCCGATTATGTCATCGGCTGCGGAACAATGACCCCAGCACCCCCCGCACCAGCGCCCGCCCACCGGCGCTGCCGACCTGCCGGGCCAGGCTTTTGGCAAAGGTCGTCCCGATGGAATCGCCGCGCGATGTGCGCCGCGCCGGGGCTGCATCCCGTGGTGGGGCATCGGCCTCGAACCGCCGGGCGCGGTTGAACTCGTCAGGGTCGATCCGCAGGACCGGCCCACTCTCTGCCTGCGCCACCTCGGCCGCCGCTGCCTGACTGCGCGCTTGCAACTTTTCAAAGGCCGATTCGCGGTCGATCACCGTTTCGTATTTGCCCTGCACCGGCGAGGCAGCCATGACAGCAGCGCGCTGGTCCGGCAGGATCGGCCCAAGTTGCGATTTCGGCGGGCGCACAAGGGTGCGTTCGGCGATGCCCGGCACGCCCTTCGCCTCAAGGAACGAGGTCACGGCCTCACCCGTGCCGACATCACGGATCGCGTCCTCGATGGCAAAGCGCGGGTTCGGGCGATAGGTTTCCGACGCCATCCGCAGGTCTTTCTGGTCCTTGGCGGTAAAGGCGCGCAAGGCATGCTGCACGCGGTTGCCCAACTGGCCCAGAATGTTTTCCGGCACATCCGCCGGGTTCTGCGTGATGAAATAGACCCCCACGCCCTTGGACCGGATCAGCCGCGCCACCTGTTCCACCTTGGCCACAAGCGCCTTTGGGGCATCGGCAAACAGCAGATGCGCCTCGTCAAAGAAGAACACCAGCTTTGGGCGATCGGGATCACCGACCTCGGGCAGGTTTTCGAACAGTTCCGACAGCAGCCACAGAAGGAACGTCGCATACATGCGCGGGCTGTTCATCAGCTTGTCGGCCGCCAGAATGTTGATGCGCCCTGCCCCGGTTTCGTCTTTCAGCATCAGATCGGCCAGATCAAGCGCCGGCTCGCCGAACAGCTTGGCCCCGCCTTCGTTTTCCAGCACCAGCAACCGCCGCTGGATCGCCCCGATGGATGATGTGGCCACAAGGCCATAACGTGTGCTGATCGTATCCGCGTTCTCGCCGATAAACACCAGCAGCGCCTGCAGATCCTTAAGGTCAAGCAGCGCAAGGCCTTCTTCATCCGCAAGCCGGAAGGCCACGTTCAGCACCCCTTCCTGTGGCTCTGTCAACTCAAGCAACCGGCTGAGAAGCAAGGGGCCCATTTCAGCAACCGTGGCGCGGATCGGGTGACCCTTTTCACCGTAAAGATCCCAGAACACGACCGGATAGGCGCGGTAATCAACCGTATAGCCGATGGTGGCGCCCCGCTTGGTAAAAGGTTCGTGCAGCTTGCCTGTCGCCGAGCCGGCCACCGCCATGCCTGAAAGATCACCCTTCACATCGGCCATAAAGACCGGAACACCGGCCGCCGAAAACCCTTCGGCCAGCACCTGCAACGTTACCGTCTTGCCCGTGCCCGTGGCACCTGCGACCAGCCCATGGCGATTGCCGTATTTCAGCAGCAGGTTTTGCGGCGTGACGTAACCTTCACCGCCGCCGCCCACGAAAATGCTTTCATCGTCCGCCATCACCGTTCCCCTTCACTGACCGCAGCCTTGCACGTTGCGCCCGGAAAAACCCCGGCGCGCGCGGCACAACATACATTCTTAACCTCTTTCTGCCAGAGATGTTCGTGTCGGGCATGGCCCGGCATGTGACTTCCTCCCTGTCAGACTGGCCGCGCCTACGGGTGCGGCCTTTTTTGTGATGGATACAATCGCTTTTCCCTGTTGACGGCCCGGCGAGAGCGCAATAGCGTTCGCCCCATGACGTCGGCCAAGTCCGACAGGGAGCAAAAAAATACAACGAAGGGTCGCCATCGGCGGCCCTTCATGCTTTTGGTCCCGCAGGAAACCTGAGCAGCATCAAGACCGCGGCCTGTACCGCCGATCACCCGCCGGTCGCGTTTTTCTGACCTGACTTGGCCTGTCGCCCATGCTAAGCCACCGCCAGTTTGACCGAGACAGGACGTTCCGATGACCCAGAAGATAACTGCGCTAAGCCTGGCCCTTGCCCTTTGCCTTGCCACGGCGGCAACAGCACAGGATGCCACAGGCGATGCGGCCCCCGATGGCGCGGCTGCCGAGACGCCCGCACCTGCGACCCCGGCCGAGGGGGAAACGGGTACGGTTGCGAATGACCTGTCGCTTGGCACGGTTGAGGGGGCCGAGGACGGTCCGGGATCGCAATATGTCGAGGCAACATTCGGAACGGCCTGGGAACAGCGCTGCATCCGCACGGAAGACGGGTCGAACCCTTGCCAGCTTTACCAGTTGCTGAAAGATGCCGAGGGCAATTCGGTCGCCGAGATCAGTTTGTTCAACCTGCCCGAAGGCGGCGAGGCTGCTGCGGGTGCGACGATCGTGGCCCCGCTTGAAACCCTGCTGACCGAGAACATCCGTCTGAAGGTGGATGATTCGGCCGCCAAGATCTATCCGTTCACCTGGTGCAGCCCGATTGGCTGCGTGGCACGGGTCGGGTTCACGGCAGACGAAGTGGCGCAGTTCAAGCGCGGGGCAAAGGCGACGCTGACCATCGTCCCGGTTGTGGCGCCGGATCAGAAGGTTGATCTTGATCTGGATCTGGGCGGGTTTACCGCCGGTTATGACGCCATCGTTGCCGCAAATGCGGGCGATGCCACACCGGCAACGCAGCCCTGATCTGCAAGTGCTGCAATCGTGGGATGGGCGCAGCGCCGGTTGCGCCCATTTGCTTGGCGGATCGCGGGTCAGACCGCCCGCAAGGCCAGCACGGCATTCAGGCCGCCAAAGGCGAAGGCGTTGCTCAGGCAGGCAGTGACGGTTGCCTTGCGGGCAGCACCGGTCACCAGATCGATCGTGCAGGCCGGGTCGGGCGACCGGTGTCCGACCGTTGGCGCAATCACGCCATCACGCAGTGCCATCAGGCAGGCCAGCAGTTCAACCGCACCCGTCGCCCCCATGACATGGCCATGCGCCCCCTTGGTGGATGACACAGCCACATCGCGGCCCAGCACATCGGCGATGACACCGGCCTCGATCCGGTCATTCGCGGCCGTCCCGGTGCCATGCGCGTTGACATAGCCCACAGCGTCAGCGTGCAGGCCGGCATCCGCCAGGGCCAGCTGCATGGCGCGTGTGGCCCCTTCGGCCGATGGCAGCACGATATCGGCGGCGTCCGATGTCATGCCGAATCCCGCCACCTCGGCCAGCGCCACGGCGCCGCGGGCTGCGGCAACTTCGGCCGCCTCGAACACAAAGACGGCCGCGCCTTCGCCCATCACCATGCCATTGCGGTCTGCGGAAAACGGGCGGCAACCATCGGGCGACATGACGCGCAGCCCTTCCCAGGCTTTCAGGCCACCGAATGTCAGCATCGCATCCGCGCCGCCGGTCAGCATCGCATCTGCCGCACCGGCGCGGATCAGGTGCATGGCCAGGCCCATGGCGTGATTAGCGCTGGCACAGGCCGATGACAGGCTGAAGACCGGCCCCTGTGCGCGCTGCGCCTTGGCGATATGGCTTGCCGCTGCCGATGGCATCAGACGGGGCACGGTAAAGGGATGCACCCGCGCCTTGCCCTCGGCGTAAACGGCGCGATAGCTGTCATCGGTGGTGCCAAGGCCCCCGCCCGCTGTCCCCATGATACATCCCAGACGCGGGCCTTGCGCAAGATCACCCGCTTGCGCCACCGCCTCGGCCGCCGCAACAAGGGCGAACTGCGTGAACCGGTCAAACAACGGCTGGTCGCGGCCAAAACGCGCTTCGTCCCAGCCCTGCACCTGCGCGCCGATGCGCACCTGCAACCTGTCCAGATCGCGCAGTTGCAACGGACCTATGGCGCAAAGGCCGTCATGCAGGGCAGCAAGGGTCTTTGGCACATTCGCCCCAAGGGCGTTGACCGTACCCGCCCCGGTGATCACCACCCGGCGCGACACCGGCCTAGGCCGCCTTCCGTGCGATCAATGCTTCGACCGCCGCAATCACCGTCCCGACGGTCGAGATATCGAAGGCCGCGGTGTCAGGCTGGTTGGCGTTGAAAGGCACCGTCACGTCAAATGCCTCTTCAATCGCAAAGATCGATTCGACCAGGGCCAGGCTGTCAACGCCCAGATCCGACAAACGGCTGTCCGGCGTCACATCCGTTACCGCAAGCATCGCCTGCGCTGCAATGATCGCAATCACCTGTTCTGCCACGTCGTTCATGCCGGTCCCCGGTCTGCTTTGCCGGATCTAGTCATTTTCAGGTAACTTTGGAATGACGTTCTCAAGCGCGGCCACCCGTGCGGCAAGGCGTGGCAGGCGGCGCAGCGCCTTTTGCATTTCGACATGGGTTTCCATCTTGACCGCTGGATAACCCAACAGCACGCGGCCCGCCGGCGCATTGGTGAAAATCTTGGTGGACCCGCCGGCAATCACATCATCGCCGACAAAGATGTTGTCATTGACCCCGCACTGCCCGCCCAGCACCACGCGGTCGCCAATGCGGGCTGACCCCGCGATCCCGACCTGCCCGCACAGCAGGCAATCGCGCCCCACTTGCACGTTATGGCCGATGTGCACAAGGTTATCGAGCTTTGTGCCATCGCCGATCACCGTATCGCGGACCGTTCCCCGGTCGATACAACTGTTCGCGCCGATTTCGACGTTGTTTCCGATGGTTACAGCGCCAAGTGAATGTATGCGTGTCCAGCTTTGCTGGGTGATCCCGTCACGCTGGCCAAGGGTTTCGCGGATTTCTTCAACGCCAGACTTTTCCGGCGTGACAAAGGAAAAGCCGTCCGAACCGATAACGGCCCCCGGTTGGCAGATGAACCCATCACCGATCTTCACCCGTGCACCGATCCGTGCCCCTTGCAGGATCAGGGCGTCATCGCCGATCCGGGCGCCCGATGCGATGCTGACATGCGCCGCGATCCGGGCATTCGCGCCGATCACCACGCTTGCCTCGATCACCACAAACGGCCCGATGGCCGCACCTGCGGCAATTCTTGCGCTGGCGTCAACCACGGCTGTCGGATGAAGGCCGGGCGCGATCTGTGGCCCGGCGTCCATGATCCGCGACAGGCCGGCCATGGCCAGCCGCCCGCGTGGGGCAAAGATCGCGGCCGCAAGGCCAAGCGCGGCCCAGTCGGCCCCGGGCCAGACCATGGCCGCACGCGCAGCCCCCTGCGCCAGCCCAGCCGCATAGGCCGGCGTCATCGCCAGCGCCAGATCATCAGGGCCCGACATCGCGGGCTCAGCGGCACCCGTTACCGTCAGGTCAAGATCGCCTGCCGCCTCGGCCCCAAGGGCCTGCGCGATATCCCTGATCCTGTGGCGCATCATGCGGCCCCCCGGCTGGTCGTTCCGGCCACCTGACGGGCCTTTACACCCCGTCTAGCCTTGCCCGCCAACAAGTTCCACCCCGGCCGCATTCAGCGCGCGCCAGATCCCGGCATCGCGCCCATAGACGTCACGGCGATAGCCCATCTGCCCCCGCGCACCCGGCCAGGCCGTGAAATAGACCAGATGCACAGGAATGTCCTGCACAAGATCAATCCGGGTTTCATTGCCGCTGCGCAAGGCGCTGTCAAATTCGGCTTCGGGGTCTTCTGACTGCAACGCCAGTAGCGCATGGGCAAAATCGAAAGGAGAGCCGAGCCGCACGCAACCGTGGCTGTAGGCCCGCACCTCATGCGCGAACAGGTCCTTGGCCGGCGTGTCATGCAAGTAGATGTTGTATTCGTTGGGGAACATGAATTTGACCAGCCCAAGCGCATTGCCATCTGACGGCGCCTGCCGCAGCGCGTAAGGAAAGTTCCGCTCGTTGTAAGAGGCAAAATTCACATTGCCGCGCGGCACAACCCGGCCATTGCGGTCAATCACACTCAGATGGCTGACGGCGTTGCGGTTGCGCTGCAACAGCGGCAGGTATTCCTTGACGGTGATCGAGCGCGGCACCGACCATGATGGATTGACCACCATGAACTCCATCACATCCGAAAACTCGGGCGTGTGGCGGTCTTCCTGATCTTTGCCGATCACGGCGCGTGTGCTGAACGTGACCAGCCCATGATCAACGATCTTGGCCGTGAAATCCGGCAGGTTGACCCAGATATGCCGGTCACCGCGCGGGGCATTTCCGATCCAGCGCATCCGCTCCAGCGCGACAAGCACGGATTGCAGGCGGTCTTCAACCGGCAGGTTCAGCGCCGCAATCGTACTTTCGCCGGCCACGCCATCGGCCTCTAGCCCATGGTTCAACTGGAACCGCTGCACGGCACGCTGCATCGCCGCGTCATAGGTGCCGGTCACCGACCGTTGCAGATAGCCCATCGCCATCAACCGGTCGCGCAAGGCGACCACCGCCGCCCCCGTATCCCCCGGCTCCAACTTATCCGCAACCACCTGCGCGCCCCAGCCACCCGACGCCTGCAAATCCTGAAGGCGCAGGCGTTCGCGCATCAGCAAGGCATATTCGGGGGCCTCTGGCGCAAGATCACGCAGGAAACGTTCCGGCGACGGCGCGGCAAGAAAGGCATCGACCATCGCCGCAGGTTCAAATGCCGCACGCTCGATCACAATGGTCGCGTCAACCGACCGGGGCGAGACGACCCCGATCACCATGTCATGCATGTAATCGATCAGCGCCCGTGTCATCGCCACATCGACGCGGCCCCGGTCACCTTCCGTGCGGGCCGCGCGAAAGGTGGCGGCAAGGGCGGCCGGATCGTAATTTGCCAGCGGCAGGCCGTGGTCAGCCGCACCTGCGAGGACGCTCAGCAGGGCCGCACGCCGCGCTGCATCCTCTGGCCCGGTCCACAGTGGCGCGTAGGCCCGCGCGGCGTAAACAGCCGCAAGATCGGCATCACCGGCTGCACTGATGGCGACCGACTGGCTGAAGGCAGAGATTTCAGCCCGTACCGCAACCGGAGACAGGGCAAGAAGGCCAGCGCAAACAGATGCTTTCAGGACGCTGCGCGCACCCCGAAAAAAAGGAAAAAACAACATCAGCCCCTCAGGTAGCAAAGAAATCGATCGATGCCCCCATATTCGGGTCAAATCACCTGTCTTGTCCATCCGCTTTGCGCTGCGGCACCACCCTTTGTGCAAATGCGGGCCTTCTGTCGGCATCCCGGCAACAATCGCCCTGCCAACGGACCGGGATTCGCCGGACTTGCCGCTGCGTCATTCAGCAAAAATTTGCCTATTTCCGGTCTAAGAGACGGGTCCGGGCATTCTGTACTTGGGCTTCGAATCCAGATGTGTCATAGAAATGGGGCACTTGGGGAAGAAGTGAACAGAGCTGCCGGGACAGGCGGTAGAATACCAGCGAACGGGACAGGCGCGAAATATGACGACTGAAACCAAGACGGGCATCTCGCGGCGTGGTCTGCTCGGTGCTTTTGCTGCAACGTTTGTTGTCGCAGCCCCCACGTATTCCAACGCTTTTGGCCTGTTGCGCGGTGCGGGCGATATCCGCCGCATTCGGATGTATTCGGGCCGCACCGGCGAAAGCATCGACACGATCTATTGGCTGGAAGGCGACTACATCAAGGAAGCTGTCAAGGAAATCAATCACTTCATGCGTGACTGGCGATCTGGCGACACCGTCAAGATGGACTTGCGCACGATTGACATCATGGCCGCATCCCACCGCCTGATGGATGTGCACGAACCCTACATGCTGCTGTCTGGTTATCGCAGCCCTTCAACCAATGCGATGCTGCGGTCACAGTCAGGCGGCGTTGCACGCAATTCGCTGCACATGCGCGGTCAGGCCGCCGATCTGCGGCTTGACAGCCGGTCGGTCAGCCAGATGGCACGTGCGGCAGCCAGCTGCAATGCGGGCGGTGTGGGGCGGTATTCGCGGTCAAACTTTGTCCACATGGACTGCGGCCCGATCCGCACCTGGGGTGGTTGATCGCGGTGTAGACCGCGCGAATTTTAGGGATTTTCCTGCGTAACGGGCACCTTGGCGGTGCCCTTTATTGTTTCTGGCCTGCCGTTAATCCTCGCGGGGGCTGTTGCCGCGAAACCCCATGGCCACCACGAATTTCTCGGAACTGTCTGCCCGGCTTGCCGGGGGTTTGACGTTGGCCACTTTGCGGAAGTTGCGTTTCAGCAGGGCCTGCATGTCATTCTCGGCCCCGCCTGCCAGCACCTTGGCCACAAACGTTCCGCCTTCGTCCAGCACATCGAACGCAAAGGCAAGCGCTGCCTCGACCAGCGCAATGATGCGCAAGTGATCGGTGCCCTTGTGACCCGACGCTGCCGCCGCCATGTCAGACATCACCACATCCGCCTTGCCGCCCAGCCAGCCCTTGACCAGCCCATCTGCCTCATCCGCCAGAAAATCCAGCACGTGGATATCCGCCCCGGCAATCGTTTCAACCTCTTGCAGATCAACGCCCAGCACCGTGCCCACGGGCTTTTTCGCGTTCTCGCCAAGCGCATTCACCCGGGCCACCGCCACCTGGCACCAGCCGCCCGGCGCGCAGCCAAGGTCCACCACCCGCGCACCCGGTTTCAGGAAGCCGTATTTGTCATCGAGTTCGATGATCTTGTAGGCCGCCCTGCCCCGGTAACCTTCCTTTTTCGCCCGCTGTACGTAAGGGTCGTTCAACTGCCGCTCCAGCCACAGCGTGGACGAAAGCTTGCGCCCCTTGGCCGTCTTCACCCGCACGCGCAATTCACGCTGCCCGCGCCCCGATGTGTTCTTTGTTTCGGTCATGCGTAAGGCCCTTCCGTCAGCACGCCATCCGCACTCATCTGCGCGTAAAGCAATCCTTCCCGCAGCCCCCGGTCTGCCACCGAAAGCCTGTCGGTGGGCCATATCCGCATCAGCGCCTGAAGGATAGCCGCGCCGGACATGATCAGCGAATGCCGGTCACGCCCGATCCGCGGGTCGGTGCGGCGGCCTTCGGGGCCAAGCGACAGGTAATCGCGGATGACAAAGTCGATCTGATCGCTGGTCATTTCCAGCCCGTCCACCTTGGCCCGGTCATAACGTTTCAGGTTCAGGAAACTGGCGGCCACCGTGGTGACCGTTCCGCTGGTGCCGATGATCTGAAACCCCTCGCGCGGGTTCTGGGCGTTATAGGGCGAAAAGCTGGCCAGATTTTCTTCAAAGAACCAGCTCATCAGCGCAAAGCGCGCGCCGTCATCTTCCACATCAACAAACTGATCTTTCAGCGTGGCCACCCCCAAGGGAACCGAAATCCAGTCCACCACCCGCGCGCCGTCTTCGCCATGAAACCCGCGGTGCAGCCGCATGATCGCGCGCGCGCGATGGTCGGGGGCCACCGATGACAGGTCGATCCAGACCAGTTCCGTCGATCCTCCGCCGATATCGACCACCAGCAACTGCTCGGTCCGCGGGCTGACCAATGGCGCGCAGGAAATGACGGCAAGGCGGGCCTCTTCCTCGGGCTGGATGATTTCCAGCGACAGGCCGGTTTCCCGCCGCACCTGACGGATGAAATCCTTGGCGTTGCGCGCGCGGCGGCAGGCCTCGGTCGCGACAAGACGCATCCGTGTCACACCGTGCTTTTCGATCTTTTTCTGGCAAACCCGCAAGGCCTGTATCGTCCGGCCCATCGAGGCCCGCGACAGCCGGCCAGACGCCTCCAGCCCCGCGCCCAGCTGCACGGTCTTGGAAAAGCTGTCGATGACGTCAAACTGGCTGCCGCGGGGGCGGGCAACCAGCATCCGACAACTGTTCGTGCCAAGGTCCAGTGCCGCATAAAGCTGCACAGACGCTGGTTCATTCACGGGCGCAGACGGCTCGACCGACGCAGGCAGGTTCGGGATCGCGTCCTCGCCCCGGGGACGCTCGGGCGTCATGTTACGCCCTCCAACTGTGGTTGCTGTCAGGGTAGTCTGCCGTCCGCCATGACGCAAGCAGGCAGCCATCATCATTTGCATGAGAATTTTTCCAATAGCAGACGGTTGTCTGCGCGCCGGTTTCGCGGCAATCACCATGGGGCAGTTGTGGTCCAGTCGCAGTTTGCAGGCGTTGTGTCGAAATCGGGCATCGCAGGCTGCGGCCTGCCCCCTAAATGGAACAGACAGTACAGGCGCAGGGAATCAGCCAATGCCAGAAGTCACCATTGTCTATTGGCGCGATATTCCAGCGCAGGTCATCGTCGGCAAAGGCCGGCGCGGATCAAAAGTGCAACTGTCGGAACGCTTTGAACAGGCGATTGACCGTTGCGCGATGAAGATCGGCGCCAAGGATGCCGATGCCTACCTTGCCGAATGGCGCAAAGCCGAACCCTATGAGGCCGAAGGCGAACAAGACGCCCTTGCAGCCTCGGTCGCGGCCGACCTTGAAGCGCGGTATGATACAAACCGGATCAAGCAACTGATCGACAACGAAGGGTGGGCATGATGGCCTTGTTCAATTTCCGGCGTGACACCGCCGCCACCCCTGCCCCTGTGCTGGAGCCGTTCCTGCAGAACTTCTCGATCGAGGTGATGCCGCGCACCGCCGAAAAGGTGGAAAGCTTCCGCGAGATTCTGCCTCAAGATACGCGCGTCTACATCGCGCATATCGAAGGGACGCCGATTGCGGATATGGTGGCCACGGCCAAGCGCCTGAAAGGCGAAGGCTTTGACGTGATGCCGCATTTCCCGGCGCGCATCATCCCGGACCGTGCGACGCTGGCCGACTGGATCGCGCGCTACAAGGGTGAGGCGGGGGTGCATCAGGCACTGCTGCTGGGCGGCGGGGTGAATACGCCCGCTGGGGATTTTGACGCGTCGATGCAGCTGGTGGAAACCGGGCTGTTTGACGGGTTCACACGCCTGCACGTCGCGGGCCACCCGGAAGGCAACCGCGATATCGACAAGGATGGCGGTGATGCCATCGTGATGCAGGCCCTCAAGTGGAAGCAGGCTTATTCGGAACGCACGGACGCCAAGATGGCGATTGCGACGCAGTTCTGTTTTGAGGCAGAACCTGTGATCGCATGGGTCAACAAACTGGCGGCCGAGGGCATCAAGATCCCGGTGCATATCGGCATCGCGGGCCCGGCCAAGCTGCAGACGCTGATCAAGTTTGCCATCGCCTGCGGTGTGGGACCATCCCTGCGCGTGTTGCAAAAGCGCGCGATGGATGTGACGAAACTGCTGCTGCCCTATGAGCCGACAGATGTTGTGGCAGCACTTGCCGCGCACAAGGCCGAAAACCCGGATTTCGGGATCGAGGCTGTGCATTTCTTCCCACTGGGTGGTATCAAGACCAACGCCACGTGGATCACCGAAAATGGCGGGGCCGCTGGCGTGCCCGCAGTTCATGCAAAGGTTTAAGAATGACCCGTACAGTTATTGAATCCAAAACGAAAACGGTTGTCATCGGCTTTGACGAACCCTTCTGCGTCATTGGTGAGCGGATCAATCCGACGGGCCGCAAGAAACTGGCGGCAGAGCTGGAGGCGGGGAATTTCGACACGGTTCTGCGCGATGCGCTGGAACAGGTCGCCTGCGGGGCAACGGTGCTGGATGTGAACTCGGGCGCCGTGTTCACCAACATGATGGCCAAAGACCCGCGCTATGCCGACAACAACTTTGTCGAACCGCCGCTGATGAAGGAACTGATTTCGCGCATTCAGGACGTGGTGGAGGTGCCCCTGTGCATCGACAGCTCGGTTCCCGGCGCGCTTGAGGCCGGGCTGATGGCCTGCGAAGGCCGCCCGCTGTTGAATTCCGTGACGGGTGAGGAGCACCGGCTGGAGATCGTGCTGCCCTTGGTGAAAAAGTACAACGTGCCGGTCGTGGCCATTTCCAACGATGACACAGGCATTTCCGAAGACCCCGATGTGCGCTTTGCCGTGGCCAAGAAAATTGTCGAACGTGCGGCAGATCACGGCATCCCGGCGCATGACATCGTCGTTGATCCGCTGGTCATGCCGATTGGTGCCATGGCGACTGCAGGAAATCAGGTCTTCACGCTCGTGCGCCGCCTGCGTGAGGAGTTGGGCGTCAACACGACATGTGGGGCGTCAAACATCTCGTTCGGCCTGCCGCATCGCCATGGCATCAACGCAGCCTTCCTGCCCATGGCCATTGGCGCTGGCATGACTTCGGCCATCATGAACCCGGTCCGGCAGGTGGAAATGGAAGCGATCCGCGCGGCAAACTTTCTGATGAACCACGATCCGAATGGCGGCGAATGGATCCGCTTTGCCAAGGTGATCGAGGCGGTTGAGGCCGGGGCGACATTTGCCGAAGCCAGCGCTGCAGCCTCTGCAGCCACTTCTGGCCGCCGCGGTGGACGCCGCGCGCGGGGGTAGATGTCCTACCGCAGGCTTGACACGGCCAAGATCATCGCGACGGCCGACAGGCTGCAAAGCCGCGTGGCCGAACGGTTTCCTGGCGCGGGGCTGTGCGGTGTTGCCACCGAACTGCACGGTCTCGCCCGCGATATCGCGGCTGATGCGCAACGCCTGGAACCGCCGCTTTGGGTTTTGCGTCTTTTCATCGCGGCGGTCACGCTGGGTGGCGCTGCGCTTTTCGTGACAATCGGCACGATCATCCCATTGGAACGCGTGGCACAGGATGCCGTGGGTTCAGTGCAAAGCATCGAGGCGGCGATCAACACGGCGTTGCTGGCCATCGTCGGCCTTGTCGCGCTTGTGCAGTTGGAATCGCGCATCAAACGCCGCCGCGTTGCAACCGGGCTGCACGGCCTGCGCGCGATGATCCATGTCATCGACATGCATCAGATGAACAAAGACCCCGCGACCCTGGCCGTGGACTATGTGCCGACGTCCCACTCGCCCCGGCGCGACCTGACGGCCGCCGAAATGGAACGCTATCTCGACTACTGTTCCGAAATGCTGGCGATCACCGGCAAACTTGCGGCGTTATATGCGCAGGCCGTGGCGGATGACGGGGTCGCGCGGGCAGTGAATGATATCGAGACGCTTGGCAGCAATCTGTCGCGCAAGGTTTGGCAAAAGATCACCCTGTTGCAAAACAGTGCGCTGCAGAAGACGCCCACACCGCGCGCGCGCAGTCGCAGGTAGGGGCAGAAAATGGCTTTGTCGCCGCTTCAAGGCAGGCTTGTGCCGCAATCGGCCATTGCATGCCGCCCCCCCTGCCCTACAACACCGCCAAGCAGGAGCCTGACATGACAAATGACGCATTGGTGATCTTTACGCCTTCGGGCAAGCGTGGGCGCTTTGCGCTTGGCACGCCGGTTCTGACAGCGGCGCGGCAGTTGGGGGTTGATCTGGACAGCGTCTGCGGCGGGCGCGGCATCTGCTCCAAGTGCCAGATCACACCGGGTTATGGCGAGTTCGCCAAGCATGGCGTGACAGTGGATGCCCAGGCCCTTTCGGAATGGAACACGGTTGAAGAGCGTTACAAGACGATCCGCGGTTTGATCGACGGCCGCAGGCTGGGCTGCCAGGCGCGTGTGCAGGGCGATGTAGTGATCGATGTGCCGCCGGAAAGCCAGGTGCACAAACAGGTGGTGCGCAAACGGGTTGAAGCGCGGCAAATCCAGATGGATCCGTCGGTCACCTTGCATTTTGTCGAGGTGGCACAACCGGACATGCATGATCCGTCGGGCGATCTGGAGCGGTTGTCCGATGCGCTGCGCGCGCAATGGGGCATTGCGGCCGTGACCATCGACCTGCCGGTCCTGACACTGCTGCAGCCGATCCTGCGCAAGGGCGAATGGCAGGTGACAGTCGCGCTGCATCAGGTGGCCCCGACCGATACGCCGCGCATCATGCATCTGTGGCCGGGCCTTTACGAAGGGTCGGTTTACGGCGTGGCCGTCGATCTGGGCTCAACCACCATCGCGGGCCATCTTTGCGATCTGCGGTCGGGGGCTGTTGTCGCATCTTCCGGGTTGATGAACCCACAAATCCGCTTTGGCGAAGATCTGATGAGCCGGGTCAGCTATTCGATGATGAACCCGTCGGGCGCGGCCGAGATGACGGCAGCGGTGCGGGCGGCGATGAACACGCTGTTCGGCCAGTTGTGCGAAGAGGCGGGTGTTGACCGGGGTCTGATCATGGATTCGGTCTTTGTGTGCAATCCGGTCATGCATCACCTGTTTCTGGGCATCGATCCCTATGAACTGGGTCAGGCGCCATTTGCACTGGCGACATCCGATGCGCTGCGTCTGACGGCGCGCGATCTGGGGCTAGAGATGCATCCGGCAGCGCGGGTCTATCTGTTGCCATGCATCGCCGGGCATGTGGGGGCGGATGCCGCCGCTGTTGCCCTGTCAGAGGCCCCGGACAAATCGCCTGATCTGATGCTGGTCGTCGACGTCGGCACAAATGCCGAGATACTTTTGGGCAACACGGAAAAAGTGCTGGCTTGCTCTTCGCCCACCGGCCCGGCGTTCGAGGGTGCGCAAATCTCATCCGGGCAGCGGGCAGCGCCAGGCGCGATCGAGCGGGTCGAGATTGACACGGTGACGAAAGAGCCACGGTTCCGGGTCATCGGGTCTGACCTGTGGTCGGATGATCCGGGGTTTGCAGCGGCCACGGCGGCAACGGGTGTCACGGGCATCTGCGGATCAGGAATCATCGAGATGGTCGCCGAAATGCGGCTGGCCGGGCTGGTCGATGCGGCCGGGCTGATCGGATCACCGGAACAGACCGGGACGGCGCGTGTGTTTCTGGACGGGCGGACACATTCCTATCTGGTGCATGATGGCACGGCAGCAGGCGGGCCACGCATCACGGTGACAAACCGGGATATCCGCGAAATCCAGATGGCGAAGGCGGCGCTTTATTCCGGGGCGCGGCTGTTGATGGACAAGTTCGGGGTGGATCATGTGGATCGCATTATTCTTGCGGGGGCGTTCGGGGCGCATATCAGCCCGAAACATGCAATGATCCTGGGCATGATCCCGGATGCGCCGTTGAACAAGGTGTCATCGGCGGGCAATGCGGCGGGCACAGGGGCGCGGATCGCGCTTTTGAACCGCGCGGCGCGGGCCGAGATCGAGGCGACGGTGCGGGGTATCCTGAAGATCGAGACAGCCATCGAACCACGGTTCCAGGAACATTTCGTCAATGCCAGCGCGATCCCGAATGCGGTAGAGGCCTTTCCCGAATTGCTGGCGATTGTCAGCCTGCCGGATGTCAGCTTCAACCAGCAGGGGGGCGACCGTACGCGGCGGCGGCGGGCCTAGGCACCTTGCCTTGTGCCGGGGGGTGACAAGGCGGGGCTGCGTCGCTAGGTTGCCGCGATGGATGATCCGATCGCCGCTTTGCTGATCCGAATTGCCGCGCAGGACCGTGCGGCCTTTCGTGCGATATACGATGCAACCTCGGCGAAACTAATGGGCGTTTTGCTGCGTATCCTTGGTAATCGCGCTGAATCGGAGGATGCGTTGCAAGAGGTATACACAAGGGTCTGGCTGCGGGCGGGGCGGTTTGACGCCACGCGGGGCCGCGGGATGACATGGCTGATTGCCATGGCCCGGAACCTTGCCATCGACCGGTTGCGCGCCCGCCGCGACGTGACGGCCGAGGAAGGGGCGGCCGAGGCGCTGGTGGATCGCAGCCCGAATGCCGAAGGACAGGCGATTGCCCTGGGCGAAGCGCGACGCGTGGCCGATTGCTTGGCGACCCTGGAACCGGATCGGGCTGCTGCCGTGCGCGGGGCGTATCTTGAAGGGGAATCGTATCAGGAACTGGCCGACCGGCATGCCGTGCCCCTGAACACAATGCGCACCTGGTTGCGCCGCAGCCTGCTGCGCCTGCGCGAGTGTCTTGACCAATGACCGATGATCTTCCCCTTTCGCCGCAAGAACAGGATGATGCGCTGGCCGCAGAATATGTGCTGGGCGTACTTGATCTGGCCGAACGCAGCCGGGCTGAGGCGCGGCTGAAGCAGGACGCGGCCTTTGCGGCGACCGTCGCGGCATGGGAGCAGCGCCTTGCCGGGCTAAACGATGAATTCGCACCTGTGCCCGCGCCAAATCTGTTGCCGCAGATCGAAGCGCGGCTGTTCCCGGTGGCCGCCAAGGTGCCACGTCGGTCGTTCTTTGGCTGGTTTGCCGGGGCGGCGGTTGCTGCGGCACTGGCCATCGGCGCGCTGTATCTGGTGCCGCGCGTCCCTGCGCCGGAATTCGTGGCAACCTTGCAGGCACCGGATCAGCCGCTTGTCATCGCAGCCTCTTATGCTGCGGGCGAAATCACCGTCACCCGCGCAGGTGGCCCCGCCGCCGAAGCCGGGCGCGTTTACGAGCTTTGGCTGATCGAGGGCGACAGCGCGCCGGTATCGCTTGGCCTGATCGAGGGTGACGTCGTCACCCGTCCGGTGGCGCGCATCCCCGAAGGTGCTGTTCTGGCCATCAGCCTGGAGCCCGCCGGCGGTAGCCCGACGGGTGCGCCGACGGGGCCCGTACTGGTCACCGGGGTGGTTGAGGGCGCGTGACGGGCCGCTGGCCCGTTTGCGCGGCCGGACCCGGGCCAAACCCTGATCAGCGAAGTAAAAAGTTTTTTCGCCAAGGCTGAAACTAACCCCGGAAATCGACGTTTCTTCAGATGTGAGACGGGACAGGCCCGCCACCTTTTGACAGGAGACGTCACCATGAAATTCCTTACCTTCACCGCATCCGTTCTGGCGCTGTCCACATCGCTGGCCTTTGCCGAAAATCCGCAGGTCGGCGGCGCGCCGATGTTCGAAGACAAGAACATTGTCGAAAACGCCGTGAATTCGGCAGATCATACAACGCTGGTGGCGGCTGTGACGGCGGCAGGTCTGGCTGAAACGCTGATGGGCGAAGGTCCGTTCACCGTGTTTGCGCCCACCAATGATGCCTTCGCCAAACTGCCTGCGGGCACAGTTGAAAACCTGCTTCTGCCGGAAAACAAGGAAACGCTGGTCAAGATCCTGACCTGCCATGTGGTGGGTAAGGCCGTGCTGGCCGAGGCGCTGCAGGGCATGATCGCCGATGACGGCGGCAAGCATCCGGTGCCAACCCTGGGCGGCTGCACGCTGCAGGCGACCTATGAAGGCGATATGGTCAAGCTGACGGATGAGGCCGGGAATGTTGCCACCGTCACCATCGCCGATGTGATCCAGTCGAATGGCGTGATCCATGTGATCGACACGGTCATGCTGCCGGCGGGTTGATCTGACGGAACGGGGGTTGCCGCTGGCGGACGGTCACACCCGCCGGCGGCAACTTTCTGTCTGCCCCGGCGCACCTGTCCCCTGTCGGGGCAGACGGGCCCTTCCCTTGCGGAAGGGCCCGCTTTGCTTTTGCTTGCCGCACAAGGGGCAATGGCGTTAGGATTTCGGTATTGTTCTACTGATTTGGAGACTCTCATGCGGTTGTATTCCCTTGTTGCTGGGATTGGTTTTGCATCCCTTTCCGCCCTGCCCGCCTTTTCCGAAGGTCGCTCGATCATCGTGCTTGATGCATCGGGTTCGATGTGGGGGCAGATCGATGGCCGGGCCAAACTGGAAATTGCGCGCGAAGCGTTGGCCGAGGTTCTGGGCAGCCTGCCTGCCGAAACCGAACTGGGCCTGATGGCCTATGGTCACCGCACAGCCGGCGACTGCGGCGATATCGAGCTGGTTGTGCCGCCCGCTGCGGGCACGGGTCCGGCCATTTCGCAGGCCGCGGCAGGGCTGAACTTTCTTGGAAAAACGCCCCTGACGGAATCGGTACGTCAGGCCGCACTGGCCCTGCGCAGCAGCGAAGAGAAGGCGACAGTGATCCTGATCACGGATGGGATCGAAACCTGTGACGCCGACCCCTGCGCCCTTGGGGCGGAACTGGAAAGCACTGGCGTCGATTTCACGGCGCATGTGGTGGGCTTTGGGCTGTCGGCAGAGGAAGGGGCCAGCGTGGCCTGTCTGGCCGATAACACGGGCGGGGTTTACATCGAGGCAAGCAGCGCCAGCACATTGAAGGACGCGCTGCAGACCACCGTCGTTGCGGCCCCTGAACCGGCACCGGAACCAGAACCCGCGCCTGCGCCGCAGCCTGCGGCCCTGGAAAACAACGTCGACCCGATCCTGTTGCTGGCGGAAGGCGGACAAGAGCCGGAAGACCGCATTCTGCAAGATGCCGTATTCACCTTCACACCGCTTGGCGCGGATGGGCAGCCCGCAGGGGATGATGTGACGGTTTACGGGCGCAGCCTTGGGGCGATGGCCCCGGGGCCCTACCAGTTGAAGACCGAACTGCACCGCGTGACGGTCACCCAACAGGTTGTCATCGGTCCGGCAACCGAACTGTCGCAACCGACCGTGGTGCTGAACGCAGGCATCCTGTCGCTGACGCTGCGCCCCAGCCCCGGTGCCGACCCGGCCCCCGAGGCGTTCTGGGAAATCCGTGGGGCAAATGATCTTTACGATAACGGTTATGCGCAAACCTATCGGGTGTTTCCAGCGGGTGAACATGCCCTGATGGCGCAGTTGGGTGCCGCCAAGACGGATCAAACCGTGGTCATTGATCCGGGGCAGACCACCACGATGGACCTTGTGATCGGGGTCGGCCTTGCGGTGGTCAACGCCTTTTACGCCGAAGGCATGAAAGTTGAGACCGGGGACCACGCGGTTGAGGTTCTTGAGGCGAAGCAGGCACTGGACGGATCGCGCAAGAGTGTCAGTTATACCTATGGGGCAGATGCGCAGTTCGAGCTGCCGCCGGGTGACTATGTTGCCGTGGCGACCCTTGGGTTTGCCACGGCCGAGACGCCCTTTACCGTCAAGGTTGGCGAGCGGGCGGATATCCCGGTTCTGCTGAATGCCGGAGTGCTGTTCGTTTCAGCACCGGGGGCAAATGTGATCGAAGTGCTGGATGCCAAGGCCGATATTCAGGGAAATCGTATTTCACGCGCCTATGAATACACCGAAGCAGGCACGTTCACCGCGCCCGCCGGAGACTATCTCGTGCGCGTCACGCGGGGCGAGGTGACCGTAGAGGCGACAGGCACGGTCAAGGCAGGAGAACGCACCGAACTTGCGGTGCCATGATGCGGGGACGGGGCGCAAAGGCCATGCGCCCACCCAAACGCGGGTTACGGGCGGCAGGCGCGGCAATGCTGCGGCTGCTGCTGGTGGGCCTTGGCGCGCTGATCAGCCCCGCCGCCGTGCTTGGCGAAGGGCGCGCGATCATCGTGCTGGATGCATCGGGGTCAATGTGGGATGAGCTTGGCGGGCGGCCCAAGGTCGAGATTGCCCGGGGGGCCCTGTCTGCCGTGCTGCAGGTGCTGCCGGGTGATGTGGAACTGGGGCTGATGGCCTATGGTCACCGCGAAAAGGGCAATTGCGCGGATATCGAACTGATCGTGCCCCCTGCCACAGGGCGGGCGGCGGCCATCAGC
>JALOSO010000181.1 GCA_025458385.1 Paracoccaceae bacterium
CGCCGCCTTGTAGGCCGCGCCATTGGCGCAGTCGATGACCACCTTCAGGCCATCAAGGCGCAGGCCCTGCGGAAAGGTCGTCTTGGCAAATTCCTGATAGCGCCCGCGCCCATCCTCGATCCGCTTGGCCCGCCCGATGTTCTCGGGCTTTGCCGGTTGGATATCGCCTTCTAGAATGGCCTCGATCTCGGCCTCGGCCTCATCGCTCAGCTTAAAGCCGTCGGGGCCAAAGAACTTGATGCCATTGTCATGATGCGGATTGTGGCTGGCTGAAATCATCACGCCCAGATCCGCCCGCATGCTGCGTGTCAGAAACCCCACGGCAGGCGTGGGCACGGGCCCCAGCAGCAGCACATTCATCCCCGTGCTTGTCAGCCCCGCCGTCAGCGCGTTTTCCAGCATATAGCCCGACAGCCGCGTATCCTTGCCGATCACCACCCGGTGATCATTGCTGCTGTCACGGCGAAAGAACCGCCCGGCCGCAGCCCCAAGGCGCAAGGCCATCTCTGCCGTCATCGGAAAGGTATTGGCCCGTCCGCGCACGCCATCCGTGCCAAACAACTTTCGCGTCAAGGTTCTTCCCCCCTGCTGACCGCAAACCACAGGCGCAAGGCCTGCCGCGTCTCAACCACATCATGCACCCGCACCATCTGCACCCCTTGCGCGATCCCTGCAAGGGCCACCGCGACAGAGCCGGGCATTCTTGCCTGTGGATCATCCGCCTGCCCGATGGTGCCGATGAACCGCTTGCGGCTGGCGCCCAGCAGGATGGGGTGGCCAAGCGCGTGGAACAGCGACAGGCGCCGAAGAAGCGCAAGGTTATGCGCGGCTGACTTGCCAAAGCCGATGCCGGGGTCGATGGCGATGCGGTCGCGCGCGATGCCTGCGGCCACCGCCGCCGCAATCCGCGCGGCAAGCCAGTCATAGACATCCAGCAGCACGTCGTCATAGTGCGGGTCGTCCTGCATCGTCTGCGGCGTGCCTTGGGCGTGCATCAGGATGACCGGGCAATCAGCCGCTGCCACGACGCCCGCCATTGCAGGATCAAAGGTCAGCGCGGCGACATCGTTCACGATGTTCGCGCCCCATTTCAATGCCGCCCGCGCCACAGCGGCCTTGCGTGTATCGATGCTGATCGGCGTGTCGATGCCCGCTGCCCGTGCCGCCGCAATGACCGGGGCCGTCCGGTCAACCTCTGCGATCGCGTCAACCAGTGCAGCACCGGGCCGCGTGCTTTCGCCGCCGACATCAAGGATATCCGCCGCCGCCATCGCCCGCATGCGGGCCAAGCCCGCATCCTGCGCCAGAAACTGCCCGCCATCCGAGAAACTGTCAGGCGTGACGTTCAGAATGCCCATCAATCGCGGCACATCAAAGGTCAGCCCGGCCATCGCTGCACGGGGCGCCGACAACCGCGCCCGCACATCCGAAGGAAGTTCTGCTACCGCAATCACCCGTGGCGCAGCCTTGCGGGACAGCACCTCGACCCGGTCAAACCAGCACCAGCCGCCAGCCAGTACCAGCGCGCCGGCAGGCATGGCAGGGTCTGTCATCACGATCGGGCGGTAATATTCCATGCCATCCGGTTAAGCCTTTGATGGCGCCCCGGCAAGCGGCAGCCGCATCACGGGCACGCAAGCATCCGCCGGGATTGCAACATCCCCGTGAACCTGCACAACCGTCGCTTGCATCACCCCCGCCAGCCACAGCACCAACAGCACCGGGTCAGCCCCCACTGGCCCATCCACCGCATCCAGCACCATCTTTGACGGCGCCCAGACCACCATCCGCCCACGCCGGATTGCCCAATCCAGTTCCGTGCGCGTGCCCACCACCACACAGCGCGCATCCCGCGCCGCCAGCGCCCAGGCGTTCTGTTCCATGGCCAGCAAGTCCACCCGCCGCTGTGTTGGCTTATGCCCCGTGACAGCACGCGGGAAATCCGGCAGGCCCACCGTCAGGATCACTGGCATGCCCTGCGCCAGAATGCCGTCAATGATAAAGGGCAAGTCCTGTGAAGCAATTGCCGCATTGTCCAGATGCGCAATCAGCGGATGCACCGCATCACCCACCACCGTCTCGACATTCTCGCGCGACCGCACGATTTCCACGCCCAGCGCATAGGGGCCGACATCCAGCTTCTCGATACGCAGAAAAATCCGCAAGGCCTGCGGCTCTGCCAGAACCCGCGTCGCAATGCGTTCTGCAAGCGTCTCCAGCAGGTTCAAACGCTCTGCCGCCAGTTCCGCCGCAATCGCCTCGGAGATCCGGTCATAAGACAGGATGCGGTCCACATCATCGCCCGCCGGGCCGTTGGGCGCGACCTCAACCACCACATTGAACCGCAACCGCTGTTGCCGCCCGCGTTCCTGCTGGAATGCCCCGATATCCGCCTGCACCACATGATCACGCAGCGAAATGCGATCCACCGGGTCCGCCCCCGCCATCGCCTTGGCGCGCTCTTCCGGGTGGGCAAAGGCAAGGTCAGTCATCGGCACACCCCAAAAGCAAACGCGCGTAAGCTTACCTTGCCACGCGCGCCCCCTTTGCACGAAAAACGTCGCTGGCTTCAACCCCGGCGACGCCGCGCCTATTGCCGATAGAACAGATGCGCCCCGATCTGCGCCGTGCGGTCAAACCGGTGCGACCAGCTGGGCCGCACGCCCGTCGTATGGAAATACGTCGCCCCCGCAGTCAGCCCACGCGGCGCCCCGTCCAGCATCAGCCGCGCAATCCGCCCGGCGCGGTCGATGGCACCCCGGTCACGCATCGTGTCAGAGTGGCCGTCGAACAAGAAACTGAATTGTCCGCTCTGATGCACGACCCCGCAGACAGAGCCCGGAAAACGCCGGCTGTTGACCCGGTTCAGAATGACCTCGGCCACGGCAAACTGGCCCCGGATCGATTCACCGCGCGCCTCAAAATAAATGGCCTTGCGCAGGCATTGCCAGTCTTCCCCACCGGTCGGTGCAGGTTGCTGCGCCAGCCAGGCGGCATCATAGCGGATCGTCAGGTCGCGCGGCGCGGCCACGGCGGGCGCTTCGGCGGCCTTTGCGACAGCGGTTGCATCGGCAGGCCGATCTGGTGCAGCGGCAGCGGCAGCAGAGGCAGCGGCAGGCGCCACATCGGGGCCTGTTGCAATTGCCGTGATCTGGTCTTGCCGCAGCGCCCGCACGGTGCTGCGTTCGGTCCCCAAAAGGGCGGCCATCTGCGCCCCAAGGTCTGCCGTTGGATCGGTCGCTGTGCTGAGCGTTACATCAGCCTTGGCCACGGTGGTCAGCGCGGCAGCCATCATCAGGCCGCCGAACAATGTCCGGACTTTGCGCATGGTTGTTGTCCCCAGGTGCCTTCGTCGTTGGTTTTTCGGCGCCGCCCCCACAAACACATCAGGCGACAAGCGTCAGGGGCTAAGACGAATCATCCGACCTGTCGAGTTGCGCGACATTTTTGTCACGCAAATTCGGTTCGATTTTGGCGGATTTCCGCCGATATCCACATGAGGAAAGCCAGATATGTTATTGAATTGGAAACAATATACTATCCGTTGCGCTGATCGTTCAGGGCCAGATGGGCCGCTGCAAGCCGTGCCATCGGCACCCGATAGGGCGAACAGGACACGTAATCGAACCCCGCGCGCCGGCAAAAGTCGATTGATTCGGGGTTGCCGCCATGTTCGCCGCAGATGCTGAGCGTCAGATCGCCCCGCGTGCGGCGGCCCCGCTCTGCGCCGATGTGCAGCAGTTCGCCGACACCATCGACATCAAGGATGTGAAACGGATCTTCGGGAAAAACACCCTGTTGCACATAGGTGTTCATGAACCGCCCCGCATCATCGCGCGACAGGCCATAGGTCATCTGCGTCAGGTCATTGGTGCCGAAAGACAGAAAGGCCGCGTGCTGTGCAATCTCGCCCGCCCGCAGGGCCGCGCGCGGGGTTTCGACCATGACCCCCAGCTTAAAGGCGAAATCATGGCCGGTTTTTGTTCTTACCGCGGCAGCAACCGCATCAATCCGCGTCTTTACCAATTCCACTTCGCGGCGGGCCGACACCAGCGGGATCATCACCTCGGGCACCACCGCCTCACCGCGCCGGTTGACCTCGACCGTCGCCTCAAAGATCGCCTGCGCCTGCATGTCATAGATTTCCGGCAGCACCACGCCAAGGCGCACGCCCCGCATGCCCAGCATCGGGTTGAATTCCGCCAAAGCCTCGGCCCGCCGCGTGACCTCGCTTAGCGGTCTGTCCAGCGCCTCGGCCAGATCGCGCAGGCCTTCGCGCGTATGCGGCAGGAATTCGTGCAGGGGCGGGTCAAACAGGCGGATGCAGACGGGCAGACCATGCATGATCTCAAAGAGTTCGATGAAATCCGCGCGCTGCATCGGCAACAGGCGCGCCAGTGCCGCGGCCCGGTCAGCCGGGGTATCGGCGAAGATCATCTCGCGCATCGCGACAAGGCGGTCTTCGTCAAAGAACATGTGTTCCGTGCGGCACAGCCCGATGCCCTCGGCCAGAAATGCCCGCGCCGTGGTGGCATCCGCAGGCGTATCGGCATTGGCGCGGATGCCGATGTCACGCACGGCGTCCGCCCAGGACAAGAGCTTGCGGAACGTATCATCCAGCGCCGGGGGCAGCATGTCGACCGCCCCCACAAGCGCCTCACCCTTGGTGCCGTCCAGCGTGATGATATCGCCTTCGGCAAAGACCCTGTCGCCGATGGCCAGCCTGCGTTCCTTTATGTCAAGGCGCAAGGTCGATGCGCCCACCACGCAGGGCAGGCCAAGCCCGCGCGCGATCACGGCGGCATGGCTGGTGATCCCGCCGCGTTCGGTCAGCACACCAGCCGCCGAATGCATGCCACGGATGTCTTCGGGCGCGGTTTCGCGGCGCACCAGGATGCAGGCTTCGCCCCGGGCGGCGCTGGCCTGCGCAGCGCTGGAGGAAAACACGATGCGCCCGGTGGCCGCGCCCGGGCTGGCGGCGATTCCCTTGGCAAAGACATCACGCGGCCCGCGCGGATCAACCTGCATGTGCAGCAGTTCTGACAGGGCGCGCGGTTCGACCCGCAAGATCGCCTCGGGCTGGGTGATGATCCCGTCATCGGCCAGGGCGACGGCAATGTGCAGGGCCGCGCGGGACGAGCGTTGCACCTTGACCGCATCAAGCACCGCAAGCTGGCTGTCCTCGACCGTGAATTCGATCTGCATTTCCTCGCGCAGCTTGGCGCGGCAGCGGCGGCCATGATCGACAAGTGCGGCAAAGACATCAGGCGCGATATCCTGCAGCGACGGGCCGCGCGGGTCTTGGGTCAGGTACAGCGCTTCGGTCCGGCTCAGGGCGTCGCGGCCCTGGCTTTGGCCAAGGTAACGCCCGGTGATCTGCGGCGCACCTGTCACAGGATCGACAAACTGGATGACGCCGGACCCCGAAATCCCCTGCCCGATCCCCTGGGCCATGGCCTGCACGATCAGCCCCAGGCCCGCCGTGGGGGCCGCGCCCTTGGCTTGGCGCAGCAGGCGGGCCGAGGTGCCTTCCCAGGCGCGGGCCATCGAGCGCAGAACTTCGGCCAGTTGTGTGGCCGGGTCTTCGGGGAAATCCTGTTCCATTTCGGTCGCATAGGCGCGCAGGGCCTCGCGGATGGCGGTTTCGCCGGGGGTTGTCTGGTGGAACATGTCGGGGTCAAGGCGGGCGACATGGATGGCGTAGGACTGGATGAAACGCAGCCAAAGGGCATCGGCGGCGGCGGCGCCATGGCGGGTGACAAGGGCCGCGTGGCGCGCAGGGTTCATGCCGATGTTGAGCACCGTCGCGGGGCCGCCGAAATCCGGATTTTCCGGGCTGGGGCGGACAGAGATGAGGGGGGCATCGCCGAAATGCGCAAGAATGGCATGGGCATCGATCCGGTGGCCCTGGGCAATGGCGCGCACGGTGGCGGCGGGCAAGGCCACGGTTTGCGGCACGGGCATGTCGAGCCGGACAAGGCGCTGCAGGCATTTCGCGCGCCAGCCATGGGTCGGCGTCTTGACCGGCGCATCAGGCGTGATCAGGGCAAACTCGGGCTGGGGGTCGTGTTTCTGCACTGCGGCATCCTTATGTTGCGGTGCAGGATACGCAAGTTTTTGTGTCAAGCAAGCCTGACACTGTTGCCAGCGGGGGCCAGCCCCCGCACCCCCGGGATATTTATGCTCGGTTGAAAGGGTCAGCCATCGAGTTTGGTCAGATCGGCGACCTGACCGCAGAGGGCACGGATACGGTGCAAAAGGTTCAGGCGGTTGCGGCGCAGGATGGGGTTGTCGACGTTGATCTGGGTGGCGGTGAAGAAGGCATCGATGGGGGCACGCAGGGTGGCCATGGCGGCCATGGCGGTGGGGAAATCTTCCTGTGCCATGGC